>NZ_VULP01000025.1:0-45051 GCF_009697165.1 Anaerobutyricum soehngenii
TGAGTTTGGTCACTTACATTATACATGAAAAAGGGGGTCATTGCTTTTTTATTCGTAAAAAGTGATGAAATCCTTGAAAATATAAGGTTTTAAACAAAAATAGGACTGTAAAACTTTACAGTACCCATACCTTACAGGAGGGTATTTCATGACAATTGTAGAAGAAATAAAGAAGTTAAAAGAAGAAAAAGATGCAGTGATTCTTGCACACTACTATGTGCGTCCTGAGGTGCAGGAGATTGCTGATTACATAGGAGATTCATTTTATTTGAGCAAGGTTGCTACAAAGTTAAAGGAGCAGACAATCGTTTTTTGTGGTGTTTCCTTTATGGGCGAGAGTGCAAAGATTTTAAATCCAGAGAAGACCGTTTTAATGCCGGATATGAATGCGGATTGTCCAATGGCGCATATGGCAGAAATCGAGACAATCAAGAAGGTTCGTTCAGAATACGATGATCTTGCAGTAGTATGTTACATCAATTCTACTGCAGCGCTTAAGGAGTATTCTGATGTTTGTGTTACTTCCGCAAATGCAGTTAAGATTGTAAAGAAACTGCCGCAGAAGAATATTTTCTTTATTCCTGACCGTAATCTGGCTCACTATGTTGCCAGTCAGGTACCGGAGAAGAATTTTGTTTATAATAATGGATTTTGCCCGACACATGAGCGTATTGAGGCGGAAGATGTTGCGAATGTAAAGGCACAGCATCCAGATGCACAGATTGTTGCCCATGGAGAATGCCAGGAGTCTATTCTCTTAATGGCAGATTATGTTGGAAGTACTTCCGGCATTATTAATTATGTTACAGAGAGTGACTGTCAGGAATTTATCGTATGTACAGAAGAAGGTGTTGGTTATAAGTTAAAGACACAGAATCCAGATAAGACATTTTATTATCCAGACAGGCTTCCAGTCTGCCCGAATATGAAGAAAAATACTTTAGAGAAGATTCTCCATGTATTGAAGACAGGAGAGAATGAAGTGCATGTCAGTGATGCTTTAAGAGAGAATTCTAAAAAACCTCTCGAAAAGATGCTTGAGCTGGCTGCAAAGTAGTAAGCAGGAGGTAAACAGCAATGGATTTTAGGACAGATGTAGTAATAGTCGGTACAGGTGTAGCCGGTGCATTTTCTGCGTTAAATCTTCCAAAAGATAAAAATATTATTATGATTACCAAATCAGATTTAGAGAGCAGTGATTCTTTTCTTGCACAGGGCGGTATCTGTGTTTTAACAGATGAGAATGATTATGACAACTATTTTGAAGATACGATGAAGGCAGGGCATTACGAGAACCGTAAAGAATCAGTTGACATTATGATTCGCAGTTCTCAGGAGATTATTCATGACCTGATTGGTTATGGTGTTGATTTTGCTCATGACGGTGATAAACTTCTTTATACAAGAGAAGGGGCACATTCCAGACCGAGAATTCTTTTTCACGAGGATATCACAGGACAGGAGATTACGAGCAAGCTTCTTGCACAGGTGAAAAAGCTTTCGAATGTAACGATTTATGAATATACGACCATGACAGATATTATTGTACAGGACGGACATTGTGCAGGTATTATCGCTAAGACAAAGGATGGCGAGATCATGCACATCCATGCTGAGGATACGATTTTTGCAAGCGGTGGTATCGGTGGATGTTATAAGCACTCCACAAACTTCCCTCATCTGACAGGAGATGCGTTAGACATTTCTAAGAAGCATGGGATTCGTTTAGAGCATCTTGACTATGTTCAGATTCATCCTACCACTCTTTATTCCAAAGAACCGGGAAGAAGATTTTTGATTTCTGAATCGGTACGTGGAGAAGGTGCGGTTCTCTATAATAAGAACGGAGAACGTTTTGTAAATGAGCTTCTTCCACGTGATGTTGTTACGAAAGCAATCAAGGCACAGATGGAAAAAGACGGAACCAATCATGTCTGGCTTTCTATGGAACATATTGATAAAGAGACGATTCTCAATCATTTCCCTAATATTTATCAGAGATGTCTGGAAGAGGGATATGATGTATTAAAAGAGTGGATACCGGTTGTCCCTGCACAGCATTATTTTATGGGTGGTATCTGGGTAGACAGTGACAGCAAGACTTCTATGGACCATCTTTATGCTGTTGGTGAGACAAGTTGTAATGGTGTACATGGAGCGAATCGTCTGGCAAGTAACTCTCTTCTTGAAAGTCTTGTCTTTGCAAAAAGAGCCGCACGTAAGATCTGTGGTTTAGAACAGACCGTTAAACCTGTAGACTTCAGTGAATCTGCAGCTGTATAAACTTATCGTATAAATTTATGTATTATTTATATAGAAAGGAAACTACCTATGAATACAATTTCCATGAAACTTCAGGCAGACGAATTGATTCGTCTCGCTCTGCAGGAAGACATTTCCAGCGAGGATGTTACAACCAACTCTGTTATGAAAGAGGCTGTAGAAGGTGAAGTACAGCTCATCTGTAAGCAGGATGGTATTGTTGCCGGACTGGATGTATTTAAAAGAGTATTTGAATTATTAGATGAGAACACAAAGACAGAATTTCTCTGTAAAGATGGGGATGCCGTAAAGAAGGGACAGCTCATGGGAACAGTTACCGGAGATATTCGTGTGCTTTTATCCGGTGAACGTGTTGCACTGAACTATCTTCAGCGTATGAGTGGAATCGCCACTTACACACATACGGTTTCTGCTCTTTTAAAAGGAACAAAGACAAAGCTTTTAGATACAAGAAAGACAACCCCTAACATGCGTATTTTTGAAAAATATGCTGTTCGTGCCGGCGGCGGATTTAATCACCGCTATAATCTTTCCGATGGGGTTCTTTTAAAGGACAACCATATCGGTGCAGCAGGCAGCGTAGCAAAGGCTGTGCAGATGGCAAAGGAATATGCTCCATTTGTACGTAAGATAGAAGTTGAAGTTGAAAATCTTGAAATGGTAAAAGAAGCAGTAGAAGCTGGTGCGGATATTATCATGCTTGACAACATGTCTGTTGAGGAAATGAAAGAAGCGATTCGTATTATTGACGGACGTGCTCAAACAGAATGTTCTGGTAATGTAACAAAAGAAAATATTGACCATCTGACTTCTCTTGGAGTAGACTATATATCAAGTGGTGCGCTGACTCATTCCGCACCTGTTCTTGATATTTCACTGAAGAATCTTCACGCTCTGTAATTAATGAAAGGGAAAATGATACACAATGACTGGTTCGAAACGAAGAGAAGAATTAATTAATACAATAAAAAGCAGCACTTCACCAATTTCCGGTAAGACTCTGGCACAGCTTTATGATGTCAGCCGTCAGGTAATCGTGCAGGATATCGCTCTGCTTCGTACCGCAGGTTATGACATTATCTCTACCAACCGTGGATACATTTTGAATGCTCCGCATGCAATTACAAGAGTATTTAAAGTCAGTCACACAGATGCCCAGACAGAAGATGAACTTTACTCGATTGTGGATTTAGGCGGCACTGTTGTAAACGTAATGGTCAATCACCGGGTATACGGTCATATGGAAGCCCCACTTGGCATTTCTTCCCGATTAAAAGTAAAGGCATTTATCGATGATATTAAGAACGGCAAGTCAAGCCCTCTTAAAAACATCACATCTAACTACCATTACCATACAGTAGAAGCAGATTCCGAAAAAACACTCGATTTGATTGAAAAAACACTTGAAGAAAAAGGATACTTGATTACAGAAGTATAAGCAGTTTGTATGATTACAAAAGAATATCTGTCTGTATTTCATTTTGTAATGACTCAAAATAATGCTTCATAATTAAAGAAACGGACAACGCATATTATTCTGGCGTTGTCCGTTTTTTAAATATATAATAACTTCTATGGATTTCACAGCCGATTCTATATATTCCTGCTTTTACTTTTCAGTGGTATCTATTATAATGTAATGATACCAGAGTCAAAAGTCAGAAAGCCGATGCAAGCTTGATTGCGAGAGTGTAAGGCACGTAGCAATCTGGTATCAAAGGGGAATTATACAATTACAGTAATACCAAATATACAGGCAGGTGAAATCATGAATGAAAAAACTGTCGGAATGCTTTTTAAATTTACCGGCGTATCCGTCCATACTATTAAATACTACGAAAAACTGGGGTTGATTTCCTCAAGCAGAAGAGAACAATCCAATTATCGTTCCTACGATGTAAAAAGCTGTACAGATATTTATGAATGTATGAAATATCGAAATATGGGATTTTCCTTAAAAGACATCCAGCTTCTTCTTAAAGAAGGGGATAATGCTCTTCTTTCGTCACTTCTTGAAAAAAGAAGTCAGGAACTTGCTACAGAGGTAACGGAATTACTAAATACTCGTGAACTTATAGAAAATTATCGAAAAGAACTGGCCGATTTGGACCGCAGACTTGGCAAATGGTACATTGAGGATTGCCCTGACTTTTATTTTCGCCGTCAGACAAAAGGACTGAACTACATGGATGAGGCCTCCTGTGAATCCGATGGAATCAATCTCGCAGAATATGCTCCTAAAAGCAGCTCTTTACTGGAACTTTCTCCCGAGTACTTCAAAGGAGATCTTTCTGCATTTTCATGGGGACATGGAATCTCTGTAGATACGGATAATGATTTCATGAAAGATAAAAAAGGATTTGAAAAGATTTCCGGAGGCAGAATGTTTACTGCTTACCTATGCCTTGGAGACCATTACGCTTCTGAGGGAGACTTGATTAACGAGTTCCTTCGTTATTATAATGAATATAAATCCGGTATTCCTAAAGCTTCTGTGTATGGCTTCCGCCTGCGGATTACTCTTGATGAAACTGGGGAAAGGAAAGACTATTTTCGCATACAGCTTCCATTATAACGGGTTTTTTACTATTTAATTCATTAGGGAACAGACGAAAATAAAAAGAATAGACCATTGCAACTGTAAAGATATCACTGCGTAGAAAATGCCTGTTCGGCATTTTTACTTGTTCCCACATTACATTTGCAATGGTCTAGTATTTTTATTTTCTGTTTGTTGGCTTCACGTGAATGAATTCAATAGTCTTTGGGAGGGATAAGGGGGAGAGGTCAGAAGACTCCTGCTACCCAGAAAGTATGCCTGTTCGGCATTTTTACTTGCTCCCACATTACAGTTGCAATGGTCTAGTATTTTTATTTTCTGTTTGTTGGCTTCACGTGAATGAATTCAATAGTCTTTGGGAGGGATAAGGGGGAGAGGTCAGAAGACTCCTGCTACCCAGAAAGTATGCCTGCCCGCATTTTTACTTGCTCTCACATTACAGTTGCGATGCTCTCTCCACTATGCTGACTTTTTTCAAGTTTCACTGATGATAAGATGCTACTGCAATTTATCGCTGTACATGATACATTTATCATTATATTGTCGCAATACATCGCTTTTATCAATGCGTGTCATACGTTGCATGATGCACATCTCGTAGCAAGATAACTCTAAAGGTGACTACTTTATTTTTTGTAAAATGACAAGCCCTTTTTCTTTTCTACTTGTTATAGAAAGAAAATAATCGTCTGGACGATACATCTTCCGAGCAAGTAGAGGACTTCTGACTTCTCCCCCCTTATCCTGCCAAAACACAGAAAAAAGAAATAATACCCTATCCCAGATGCGGCTTCGGAGCGTATTTAAGATGCGGATAAGCATCTTAAACACAGCGACTACAGAGCAGATGGGATAGGGTATTATTTCTTTTTTCGTCTGCTTTCCTCTAATGAATCAAATAGTTGTTTAAAGTCTAAAACCTGTGAGCCGCTCACAGGTTTTTTATCATTTTCTAAACTATTTCTAAACCATTGATACACTCAGAAACTGTTTTTATTCACTTGAAAAAATTCCCAAATTTAAAGAAACAGCTCGAACACTTTTACTGTTAGTTACAAAAATTTTTTCGTTATTTTATACAAAAATTATTATGATTTTTATATATTTTGACAGATTGACCTGCGAGCAAGACATAGTTATATAATTAACAATATAAGCTGTTCGAGTTTATATCTCCTGTAATTTAAATACATATTTTACTGTATATACTCCGACATAAGCAAGAGTTAGAAAGGACATACAAATGACACCAGAAGAAATCAAAAACACAAATTTTGAAACCTTTTTCCAGGCAGTTCCACAGATGAAAGAAGTTCATCATATAAAGGCAACTGGTCAGGAAATCTACCATGTTTATAAACATGACGTTGTTTATGTTACACGTCCGGAGGGTGAGCGCACATTACAAATGCTCGTACCAGAAGTAAAACCGGAATCCGCACAGCAGAAATATCCGACGATTCTTTATGTGCAAGGTTCTGCATGGCTGAAGCAGGATCAGTATAAACGTCTTTCCGCTATGGCTGATCTTGCAAGAAGAGGTTTTGTAACGGCTATTTTACAGTATAGAGAAAGTGATCTGGCTGCTTTTCCTGCACAGATTCAGGATGCAAAAACCGGCGTAAGATTTTTAAGAAAACACGCAGAAGAATATCATATCGATGTAGATAACATTTTCATCATGGGAGATTCCAGTGGCGGACATACTGCTGTACTCGCCGGAATCACTGCCGGACAGGACATTTTAGATACAGAAGATTACAATGAATTTTCTTGCGAAGTAAAGGCAATCGTTGATTTTTACGGTGTGACAGACGTTCGTCAGAAAGAGGACTTCCCTACCACTTTAAATCAGGGCGAGCCAGACAGCCCAGAAGGAAAATTAATCGGTGGCAATAATGTTTATGAACATCCTGAACTTTCTGTTCCAGTCACCTGCGCTAATTATGTAGAAAAGGATACACCAATTCCTCCAATCCTTATGATGCATGGAACAGGGGATGACACCGTATCTTGGAGACAGAGCGTACGCCTTTACAAAAAACTTCGCGAAGAAGAAAAAGACGTTACATTCTATATGCTGGAAAATGCGGTTCATGGCGATAACGCTTTCTGGACAACTGAAAATCTTAACATTGTAGATGAATTTCTTAAAAAACATATTTAAGTAAATAACTATAATAAACGAAAGGATTTATTTATGAACGCTACTTTAGTCATGGCATTTATTCTGATTCTCATTGTAGTTGCCACTGTTATAACAAAAAAACTTCCATTTAACTTTGTCCTTTTCATTGCACCGGTTCTTTGTGCACTGATTCTTGGGCATTCCATAGAAGAAACAAGTACTTTCATCGTAGAACAGCTTGCTTCCATGATGAAATCGGCTGGATTTATGCTCTTGTTTGCATTTCTGTATTTCCAGATGCTTACAGAAGCCGGTGTATTCGACACGATTGTTTCCGCTATCACAACAAAACTCGGAAATAAGATGAATGTAATTGTTATAATGGTTCTGACAACCCTCATCGGCGGTTTCAGTATCCTGACAGGTAACTTCACACCTGCATATCTTATTACATTTCCACTGATGGTTCCTCTGTATAAAAAGTTTGACTTTGATAGAGAAGCGGCTTTCATCATTGCACAGACAGCCATGTCCGCAATGTGCTTTATCCCTTGGGGAATCGGAATGGCATACACAGCTTCCTCTGCCGGTTTAGATGCCAATGAGCTCGCATCCGCATCTATGCCTTGGGGATTATGTTTCATTCCGGCGATCATTTTCCAGTGGATCTACTTTGGAATCAAACACAAAAGACGTGTCGGAACATTTCAGGCAGTTACTACAAACATAGAAGCTGCAGCACAACAGGAGGAGAATCCAAACTGCAGACCAAAACTCTTCTGGGTAAACCTGATCATCTTCATTCTCTGCCTTGTGGCACTCGGAATCTTTGGCATTGCACCATACTTCGTATTTATTTTTGCAACAGTAATCACTGCAATGATCAACTACAAAGACAATTTCGGAGAAATATTCAACAAAGTTGGACCAATGTACTTAAACATCCTGCTCATGCTCCTTGCAATTAATGTATATCAGGCAGTATTTAATAACACAGGTATGGTAGAAGCCCTCTCAAACGGACTTATGCAGGTTTGTCCATCTTTCCTGTTAAGATACATTCACGTTATCATGCTTCTTCTGTGCGTTGTCATCATTTACGTTGTACCATTCCAGATCTTCAATGCTCTGTATCCGGTATTTATTTCTATCGGCGCAGGATTTGGAATTCCAGCTGTTGCAATTATTGCACCGTTTGTATGTAACCTGTCACTTGCAACAAGTTCTACACCAACGAACTCTTCCACTTATACTGGATGTGCATTGACAGAAACGGATGTACAGCACTACTGTAAGAAAGCAGTACCGGTTCAGACAGTTACAAATGCAATCGTTGTGTTAACAGCAGTACTCTTCCATGTACTAAAACTGTAAATCCTGATTTATAGTTTTAATGTAGACGAAAAAAGAAAAAAAGAATACATCCCATCTGCTCTGTAGTCGCTGTATTTAAGATGCTAGTCCGCATCTTAAATACGCTCCGAAGCCGCATCTGGGATGTATTCTTTTTTTCTTTTTTCTGGCTATCTAAATCTACAGTTGGCGAGAATGGGGATTTTCCAGAAGGTTATGGATTCTCGGGGAATTAAAGTCTAAAGGATTGACGCATTCTTCTGGAGTTTTCCATTTGAATAGAAATTGTATACTTCTGGGGAATCCTTTTCGTTTCTTGTACAGTTATAAAGGAACAGGCTCAAAGGTGGGCGAAAAGATATGATGATAAAATCGTCTCTATTTACGAAGTAAGGTTAAATACGCATTTAAATATAAAAGAATTTAAGGATATGACAGATGAATGGTTAGATTTTATTATTGATTGTCGTTCAGGAAAACCGCATCAATATGATATTGTAATAGGAGCGATGGCAAATGATCAGATTTATAATTATGTTTCAGATTATATTGATGGAACCATTACAAGAGAACAGTTCTGGGTGTTAGCTAAATTCAAATATCCAACGCATCAGATTAATTTTTGTACACGAGAAGCTTTAAAATGCTTAGAATATAGAGGATATGAGGAGACGAGATGATGGAAAGACAACTGGGAAGAGAAAGCCAGAAAGACAACGACTTATTTTATACATGTTCACTTATTGACTATATTGCCAGAAAAACAAAAAATAAGAGAGTAGCAGTGGTAGATGCATTAGGCAAAGAACGCATTGCAAAAATATATGACTTAGCGGATATTTACCATAGCGATAATATAGAGCGGGTGAGTGATGATTTTATTGAAGAAGCAAAAATTTCCGTTGGAAATTTTGATAATGTGGGGGAATGTCAGTATGCGGTTCCTTCCCATTGGGATATCGGAAAAGTATATAAGCGCTTGATAAAACAAGTGGCTTTAGAAAAAAAGATAGACGTAGTAGATGCAATTATTGAAGTATATCATTCTTTTATTAGTGACAAAATAGATGATTATAATAGTAGTGTTTATTATGAAAATCCAAGTTATATATTTGAGTGTTTTATTCAAAATAAAATATTATAAAATACTAATTTGATGGACTAGAGAGACGAAAAGCAAAAATTGGATATAAAAGAAAATGTGAAGATAGTCGCTTCGTAGAAAATGCCTGCTCGGCATTTTTATTCGCTCCGACATCACATTTTCTTTTATATCCAATTTTTGCTTTTCTGCTCTTTGGCTCCAGAAGGAAATTAGTATTTAAATCTTGGATGGGAGAGGGGGATTGTCCAGAAGTCTGTGGTTTTTATTTGGAATGAAAATCTCCAGAAGAGGGGTATCTTCTTACAATTCAGCATAGAATTTTGTTTTAGCGGCTGTTTGGTTTTGATAACAAATAACAAATTAGTGATTTATGTTGGAAAGATAACAATTTGAGTGTCAATCCTTTAGAATTTAATTTTCCGGAAGACCATAGCCTTCTGGCACATTCCATGTTGTTAAACCATAGATTTAGATAGTCAGAAAAAAGAAAAAACTAATACATCCCAGATGCGGCTTCGGAGCGTGTTTAAGATGCGAACGAGCATCTTAAATACAGCGACTACAGAGCAGATGGGATGTATTAATTTTTTCTTTTTTCGTCTACACGAAATCTACAAATTAGTAGTTATTAATTTCTTCCTGGAGATATTGAAAGAATAATCCCACATGATATCCATCTGCTACCGCATGAGCAATTGTGATATTAACAGGCATCAACATCTTTCCGCCATGCTGCGTATACTTTCCCATCAATACAATTGGGAAAAAAGAAGGTTCGCCATTAGAGACTCTGCTGCCATAACCGGTAAATGTTGTCCATGGCGTACAGGATATACAGTAAAAATTAGCAGGTTGTCCTTCTTTTGCTTTAATCCCTTTTTTCGTTGCGGCAGTAGCCATATCTTTTAGGATATCTTGATAAAATGTATCAAAATCTTCGGAAAAATCTGTCCAGCAATCAGAAAAAGTATGGTCATCATTATGAAAAATGGTATAATTCGGAATGATTTTGTCCCAGGCGCAAAGATATCCATATTTATCTTTAAACATTTTAAAATTCTCGATGCGGTTTAATGTCTTAGTAACAAGATAAATCATAGCAGGGTAAAACTTGTAACCTTTTGAATGACAAAAATCCAATACATTTTTTACATCAACATTAGCGGTAATATTGTATTCAACTTTTAATTGTTTAGTATAGTATTCGTAATGTTCCCTGCGTGCCCAGGTCTCCATATTAATTTTTTTGTAGCCAGTCATATGTAACCCTCCTCCATGTGTTATATTTTCTGGTTGATAAACTAAAAAATGTTATACAATACTTACTCTTAAGATATATTTATTATACAATGTTTTTTCTTTTTTGACCATTAATTATATAGCCGGGATTCTTTTCCTATATTTTAAATATTCTATAAATTTTTCAATTGCAGGAGTCATTTTTTTCTGGTCTTTCATTGCCAATACAATTTCTCGTTTCATAGATATTAACAATCGTTCTTATTATGATCGACAAAAATATACCCACTTCTGGAGAATCCCCTTTTTCACCAACTGTAAATTTAGAATAACCAGAAAAAAGAAATACTGGCATATCCCAGATGCGGCTTCGGAGCGTGTTTAAGATGCGAACGAGCATTTTAAACACAGCGACTATAGAGCAGATGGGATATGCCAGTATTTCTTTTTTCGTCTATACGAAATCTACAAATTCGTATTTATTTTTCGTCTCCTAATAACTTGTGTTTCAGATCGAACAGTTTCTGTGAAAGATCCACATATACAGTCTGAGGATTCATCAGTCTTCTGTTCTCATCCCACAGTGTATTCAGTTCCTGCTGGCAGTATGCTTTGATGTCCATAACAGCAGGAGAGGAGTAGACGCACTGTCCGTTTAAGAATATTGGAACGAGCATTTCGCGGATCTGATAGCTGCCTGCTGGAAGAATGGACTTTTTCCAGGTGGAGATTGGATCAAAAATCTTTAAATCTTCTGAAGGGTCAAATGTTTCACCAACGAGGCAGATTAAGTCAGCCTTAATCTTACTACTTTCTTTATCATAAATACGATAGATTGTTTTGTTGCCTGGGTTTGTGATCTTTTCCGGATTTTCGGAAATCTTAATCTTGGCGGTGAATTCTTTGTCACCAGGCTTTTTAATAGCGGCAAGTTTGTATACACCACCAAAGGCCGGGTTATCTGATGAAGTGATAAGGTTGGTACCGACACCCCATGAAGTTACCGTACAGCCCTGTGTTTTTAAACTGTTGATCAGGTATTCGTCAAGGTCGCTGGAAGCGGAAATAATCGCATTTGTAAATCCTGCATCATCTAACATTTTGCGGGCTTTTTTGGACAGATAGGCGATATCGCCGCTGTCTAAACGGATTCCAAGAAGTTTGGATGTGATTCCTGCATCACGCATCTCTTTAAATACTTCGATTGCGTGTGGAACACCGGACTTTAAGGTGTCGTAAGTGTCTACTAAAAGGATGCAGGCATCCGGATACATCTTTGCGTAAGTGCGGAAGGCAGTAAGCTCATCCGGAAAGCTCATGATCCAGCTGTGTGCATGTGTTCCCTGAACAGGAATACCGTAAAGTTCTCCGGCAAGTACGTTAGAAGTACCGGTACATCCGCCGATAACGGCAGCTCTTGCACCGAGTGTTCCGGCATCTGGTCCTTGTGCACGACGAAGACCAAATTCCATGACACCGCCGCCAGCAGCATAGTCAACACGAGAAGCCTTTGTTGCGATGAGACTCTGGTGGTTGATAATATTTAAAATAGCGGTTTCGACAAGCTGTGCTTCCATGATAGGAGCGATAACTTTGACAAGTGGTTCTTTAGGAAATACAACGCTTCCTTCTGGGATTGCGTAAATATCTCCGCTGAAATGAAAGCCGGCAAGATAGGAAAGAAAATCTTCTTTAAAAATACCGAGTCCTCTTAAATAATCAATATCTTCATAAGAAAATGACAGATTCTTTATATAATCAATTACCTGATCGAGTCCGCAGGCAATGGCATAGGCGCTGCCGGATGGATTTTTACGATAAAAAACATCAAAGACAACGGTATCATTGTTGCCTTCAAAAAAATATCCCTGCATCATAGTGAGCTCATACAGGTCAGTCATCATAGTTAAATTGTTAGAAAACATAATTCTTACTCCTCTGTTCCAATACGAACGGTTGGTTCTCCTAATTTAGTAATATAATCGCTGTTTACATAGCCTTTGTAGCTCTTTTTTTCTCCGCTTAAGACTTCAACGTATGCATAATTCGTGCCGGCAGTAAATTCAAGAACTTCAAGATGTGTCATCGGTTCAAGATCAGTAATTGCATCAGAGTCTGCACTAGCTTCGGAACGAAGAGTGAGAGACTGGTATACATCAGCCACATAAACATTCTTATTCTCAGAATCAGTATCTTCAGTAGTAGATTCCGCTGCATTCTCGCTATCTTCTACAGTAGAAGGCAGGGAAATAGATGCCTTTGCCTTCTGGCTAGGAATGGAAAAATACAGCAGGCAAAATCCGCCAAGGACGGTGCATGCAACAACAATCGCACAAAGAAAAGATACAATCAGTTTTTTAAACATAGGAACTCCTTTCTAATTAAGGAGTATTGTAGCATAATATAATGTAAAATGAAAGAAAATTTGTTGACAATTTATTCTGCCTAGTATATGATTATCTGTGATAAAAACGTTGATGGAGACAGTAAGAATTCGCGAACGCTTCAGTGAGACGGAGATAGTGGGAACCCGTTGTCAGTAGAGAATATCTGAACATCACTCCTGAGTTGCACTGCTGAAGAGTTACAGTAAGCAGTGACGGAATCTCACCGTTAGCAGAGAAGCATATGTCAGTATGTACAGGTGGTATAATGATAGTTCAGGCTTTCATCCTTTTACTGGGGATGGGAGCTTTTCTTTTTTGCTGGAAAGTCTGGTCTGCACATAGGGCATAATAATATAAATTTATTTAATCTAAAAATAGTTAAATTAAAATGACTAAATTAAGGAGGACGTATCGTGTATAAGAAAGTATCCACGAATCTCAATTTTGTAGAGAGAGAAAAAGAAACTGCACAGTTTTGGAAAGATCATGATATTTTTAAGAAAAGTATCGAAACAAGAGAAGGTGACCCTGTTTACACTTTCTACGATGGACCGCCAACAGCGAATGGTAAGCCTCATATCGGACATGTTTTAACTCGTGTTATTAAGGATATGATTCCTCGTTACCGTACAATGAAGGGATATATGGTTCCAAGAAAGGCTGGATGGGATACCCATGGACTTCCTGTAGAACTTGAAGTAGAGAAGCTTCTTGGTCTTGACGGAAAGGAACAGATCGAAGAGTATGGTTTAGATCCATTTATCCGCCAGTGTAAGGAATCTGTTTGGAAATACAAAGGAATGTGGGAAGATTTCTCAAAGACGGTTGGTTTCTGGGCTGATATGGATAATCCATACGTAACATACAACAATGACTTTATTGAGTCTGAGTGGTGGGCTTTAAAGACAATCTGGGATAAAGGTCTTCTTTATAAAGGATTTAAGATCGTACCTTACTGCCCTCGTTGTGGAACACCTTTATCTTCTCACGAAGTAGCACAGGGATATAAGGCTGTAAAGGAACGTTCCGCAGTTGTTCGTTTTAAAGTTGTTGGTGAGGATGCCTATTTCCTTGCATGGACAACAACTCCTTGGACACTTCCAAGTAACGTGGCTCTTTGTGTAAACCCTGAAGAGACTTACTGTAAAGTAAAGGCTGCAGACGGTTATGTTTATTACATGGCAAAAGAATTATTAGATAAGGTTCTTGGCGGACTTGGAACAGAAGAAACACCAGCTTATGAGATTCTTGAAACATATAAGGGTACGGACCTTGAATATAAAGAATATAAGCCATTATTTGAAGGTGCTGCAAAAGCTGCGGAAAAACAGCATAAGAAAGCACATTTTGTAACATGTGCAGATTATGTAACTATGTCAGACGGTACAGGTATCGTACACATCGCTCCTGCATTTGGTGAGGATGATGCACAGGTTGGAAGAAAGTACGACCTTCCATTTGTTCAGTTTGTAGACGGAAAAGGTAATATGACAGAAGATACACCTTATGCCGGATTATTTGTAAAAGATGCCGATCCGAAGGTTCTTGTTGACTTAGATAAAGAAGGCCTTCTTTTCGATGCGCCTAAGTTCGAGCATGATTATCCTTTCTGCTGGAGATGTGATACACCACTGATCTACTACGCAAGAGAATCCTGGTTCATCAAGATGACAGCAGTAAAAGATGACCTGATCCGTAATAATAATACGATCAACTGGATTCCAAAGAGCATCGGTGAAGGTAGATTTGGTGACTGGTTAAATAATATTCAGGACTGGGGTATTTCCCGTAACCGTTACTGGGGAACACCATTAAACGTATGGCAGTGTGAAGGCTGTGGAAAGATGGAGTGTATCGGAAGCCGTCAGGAATTAGAAGAAAAGAGCGGAAATCCAGAAGCACGTACAGTAGAGCTTCACAGACCATATATTGATGCGATTACTCTGACTTGTCCTGATTGTGGCAAGCCAATGAAGAGAGTACCAGAAGTTATCGACTGCTGGTTTGACTCAGGAGCAATGCCTTTTGCACAGCACCATTATCCATTTGAAAATAAAGAACTTTTTGAGCAGCAGTTCCCTGCACAGTTTATTTCTGAGGCAGTAGACCAGACAAGAGGATGGTTCTATTCCTTACTTGCAGAGTCCACACTGTTATTTAACAAGGCTCCATATAAGAATGTAATCGTTCTTGGCCACGTACAGGATGAAAATGGACAGAAGATGAGTAAGAGTAAAGGAAATGCCGTAGATCCGTTTGATGCATTAGAACAGCATGGAGCAGATGCGATCCGCTGGTACTTCTATTCAAACAGTGCACCTTGGCTGCCAAACCGTTTCCACGCAGATGCGGTAACAGAGGGACAGCGTAAATTCATGGGTACTTTATGGAATACGTATGCATTCTATGTACTTTATGCCAATATCGATGAATTTGACCCTACAAAGTACAGATTAGAGTACGATAAATTATCTGTTATGGATAAATGGTTATTATCAAGACTGAATTCATGCGTAAAAACAGTGGATGAGTGTCTTGCAAACTACAAGATTCCGGAAACAACAAAGGCATTACAGGCATTTGTTGATGACATGAGTAACTGGTATGTACGTCGTTCTCGTCAGCGTTTCTGGGCAAAAGGAATGGAGCAGGATAAGATTAATGCTTACATGACTCTGTATACAGCACTTGTTACGTTTATTAAAGCATCTGCACCAATGATTCCATTTATGACAGAAGATATTTACCAGAATCTTGTAAAGAGCGTAAATCCAGATGCACCGGAAAGTATTCATTTATGTGACTTCCCTGCTGTAGATGAAGCGATGATCGATGAAAAACTTGAGATAGATATGGGTGAGGTTCTTGACATCGTTGTTCTTGGACGTGCAGCACGTAACGCCTCAGGAATTAAGAATCGTCAGCCAATCGGACAGATGTTTGTAAATGGCGAAGCCGCTTTAACAGACTACTACAAACAGATTATCGAAGGTGAGCTTAATGTAAAAGATGTTATATTCAAAGAAGATGTATCAGATCTTACCGACTATACATTTAAGCCACAGATGCGTATTCTTGGACCAAAATACGGCAAAGATTTAGGAAAGATCCGTAATATTTTAGCAAACCTTAACGGAAGTGCGGCTAAGAAAGAATTAGACGCAAATGGCTTTTTGACAATAGAGTTAAACGATGATAAAATCAAGTTATTGCCGGAAGAGTTATTAATTGATATGTCACAGAAAGAAGGATATGTTTCCCAGACAGATCATGGAGTTACCGTAGTACTCGACACGAATCTGACACCGGCACTTTTGGAAGAGGGATTTGTAAGAGAAATCATCAGTAAAGTACAGACAATGAGAAAAGAAGCCGGCTTTGAAGTGACAGACCACATTACTGTATACGAAGATGGAAATGATAAGATTAAAGAAATCATGACCAAATATGCTGATGAGATTAAGAATGATGTATTGGCAGACGATATGTGTGTAGACGCAGAAGGTGGATATTCCAAGGAATGGGATATTAATGGAGAAAAAGTAAGATTAGGTGTCGAGAAAAAAATGTAATCTTAAAACCTTTTAAACACTTGTTTTTAGCGAGCAGTTTTTGACCAGTGGCACTCAGATTTTGCGGCGTATGTACTACGTACGTCTCAAAATCTGAGGCTGACTGTTCAAGTCGAGCAGTCGCGAGACTTGGCGCGTGATTCTGGTCAGCGAAAGCAGGCACGAAAAAGATTTCAGGATTGCACGAGATAATTTAGGAGGATCAGTTCATTGATTAAAAAGGATACTTTCGACAAAGAAAAGTTCAAAAAAGAATTAGAGTCCAATGTCCGTATGCTGTTTCGTCGTAATCTTGACGAGGCAACAACACAGCAGATTTATCAGGCTGTTGCCTACTCAGTAAAAGACGACATTATTGACAACTGGATCGAGACACACAAAGCATACGAAAAACAGGACAAGAAAATGGTTTACTACATGTCCATGGAGTTCCTTATGGGAAGAGCTCTTGGAAACAACATGATTAACCTTCTTTGCTATGATGAAGTAAGAGAAACATTAGAGGAATTAGGACTTGACATGAACCTTATTGAAGATCAGGAGCCGGATGCAGCTCTTGGTAATGGTGGTCTTGGACGTTTAGCAGCCTGTTTCCTTGACTCTCTTGCTACACTTGGATACCCGGCTTACGGATGTGGAATCCGTTACCGTTATGGTATGTTCAAACAAAAGATTGAGAACGGCTATCAGGTAGAAGTACCAGATAACTGGCTTAAATACGGAAATCCTTTTGAAATCAAGAGAGATGAGTATGCTGTAGAAGTTAAGTTTGGCGGTTATGTAGATGTTGAGATGCATAATGGAAGACAGAAGTTCGTTCAGAAGGGATATCAGAGTGTACGTGCCGTACCATATGATATGCCAATCGTAGGTTATGGCAACCATATCGTAAACACACTTCGTATCTGGGATGCAGAAGCAATCAATAACTTTAACTTAGATTCTTTCGATAAGGGTGAATACGAAAAAGCAGTTGAGCAGGAGAATCTTGCAAGAACAATCTGTGAAGTATTATATCCAAACGATAATCATATGGCAGGTAAAGAACTTCGTCTGAAACAGCAGTATTTCTTCATTTCTGCATCTGTTCAGCGCGCAGTTGCAAAGTATAAACAGACACATGACGATATCCGTAAGTTCCACGAGAAAGTAACATTCCAGCTGAATGATACACATCCTACTGTAGCAGTAGCAGAGTTAATGAGAATTCTCGTTGACGAAGAAGGTTTAGAGTGGGATGAGGCATGGGAAGTTACAAGAAAGACTTGTGCTTATACAAACCATACCATCATGGCAGAAGCTCTTGAAAAGTGGCCTATTGAGCTTTTCTCAAGATTACTTCCACGAGTTTACCAGATCGTAGAAGAGATTAACCGCCGCTTCGTAATTGAAATCCAGAACAAATATCCTGGAGATCAGGAGAAGATCCGCAAGATGGCAATCCTCTATGATGGACAGGTAAGAATGGCTCACCTTGCAATCGCAGGAAGTTATTCCGTAAACGGTGTTGCCCGTCTTCATACAGAAATCCTTAAGAAACGTGAGTTAAGAGATTTCTATGAGATGATGCCTGAGAAGTTCAACAACAAGACAAATGGTATTACACAGAGAAGATTCCTTCTTCATGGTAACCCATTACTGGCAAGCTGGGTAACAGATAAGATTGGTGATGACTGGATCACTAACTTAGATCATCTTAAACATTTAAAAGTATATGTAGATGACGAAAAGTGCCAGCAGGAATTCATGAACATCAAATACCAGAATAAAGTACGTCTTGCGAAGTACATCAAAGAACATAACGGAATCGATGTAGACCCACGTTCCATCTTTGACTGTCAGGTTAAGAGATTACATGAATACAAACGTCAGTTAATGAACATTCTTCATGTAATGTATCTTTATAACGAATTAAAAGCACATCCAGATATGGATATTGTTCCAAGAACATTTATCTTTGGAGCAAAAGCAGCAGCCGGTTACTACACAGCAAAGCTTACAATCAAGTTGATTAATGCAGTAGCAGACAAGATTAATAACGATCCATCCATCAACGGAAAGATCAAAGTTGTATTCATTGAAGATTACCGCGTATCTAACGCGGAGCTTATCTTTGCAGCAGCCGATGTCAGCGAACAGATTTCCACAGCTTCCAAAGAAGCATCAGGAACAGGTAACATGAAGTTCATGTTAAACGGTGCTCTCACATTAGGAACAATGGATGGAGCTAACGTTGAGATTGTAGAAGAAGTTGGTAAAGATAACGCATTTATCTTCGGTTTATCTGCAGAGCAGGTAATGGAATATGAGAAAAACGGAAACTACAATCCAAGAGATGTATACAACAACAACCAGGACGTTCGTCAGGTACTTACACAGTTAGTAAATGGATTCTACTCACCAGAGAACCCAGAACTGTTCAGAGCACTTTACGACGCACTCCTTGAGAAAGACACTTACTTCACACTGTTAGACTTCGATTCTTACAAAGAAGCTCATAACAGAATCGACGCCGCTTACCGCGATGAACAGCACTGGGCTAGAACAGCAATGCTCCAGACAGCATCCGCAGGTAAGTTCTCCTCTGACCGTACGATTGAAGAGTACGCAAAAGAGATGTGGCATCTTGAAAAAGTGACACTGTAATTTATTAAATAAACAGACGAACCCTAAGAAAGAAAATATCCTAAGATTACAAATATTGGGATTTTTTCTTTCTTGGGGTTCTTTTTTTGCCTAAAATTTCCCCGATTCCTTTTTTTACCGTTTTTATTGCCTGTTTGAATAAAAAAATTTATTGATTACTAGAATAAATTAGTTAAATTTTATATTTTAAAAAAGTATTTTGCAAAAAATACGATAATAATTTGCTTTTTAGGTGTAAAAAGTATAAAATAAAGCCATGGAACACTCTGATAGATTTTTGGAGGGCAAGATGGGAGCAACAATAGATGAAATCATTGATTCCCTGAAAAGGGGACAGGGAAAAAGAGTCTCAGATCTGGTAAAAATGGCATTAGAAGAAGGAACAAATCCGCAAACGATTCTGGAGGAAGGTTTTTTGTCCGGAATGGAACAAGTGGCAGAGAAGTTTCGAAAAGAAGAGGTCGGAGTACCGGAGATTTTGAGCGTTACTAGGGCACTAGACAGAGGTGTTTCTACTCTGCGGCATTATAGTGTGGGACGTGCCAAAAAAGAAATTGGAACCGTTATAATAGGAACAGTAAAAGGGGATTTACATGACATCGGAAAGAATCTTGTAAAGATTATGATGGAGAGTAAGAATATAAGAGTGATTGATCTGGGCGTGGATGTTTCACCAAGAAGATTTCTTGAGGAGGCAGTGGGAAGTCATGCTCAGATTGTATGTTTAAGCGGCATTATGCCTCATTCTGAAGAGGATATGAGAGCTGTTGTTGAAGAGTTTGAGATGAAAGGTATTCGGAATCAGTTTTACTTTATGGTGGGCGGTTATTTCCTTACAGAGAAACAGGCGAAAGAAATTGGAGCAGACTGTTATACGGAGGATGCATGTAACTGCGCAGAGAAGGCCTGTCGTTATCTGACAAAGAAGGATAGAAAGAAGAAGAAACATTGATTTCTGACCAGTTAGGTTGGATCATACTGATGTTTGGAGGACAAAGCATTGACGGAAAAGAATAATATCTATATTGAGGACGTAGTAGATGTAAAAGAACTTCAAACTCTGCAGGATAACTGGGCAAAAGCGACAGACCTGGCTTTTGTAACGGTAGACTGTAACGGAACACCGATTACAAAGCAGAGTAATTTTACACCTTTTTGTAAAAGGCTTCGTGAGCTGGATGCATTTCGTGAAAAGTGTTACTATTGTGATGCCTGTGGAGGACGGAAAGCAAGAAGGATTGGCAAAGCATATGTATATATATGCCATGCAGGACTGATTGATTTTGCAATTCCTATTATGATAAAAGGACAGTATGTGGGAGCTTTCCTTGCCGGACAGGTTACCAGCACAGATTTTGCAGATTTAAAGAAGATTACGACACAGAGCGAGGATTGGAAGGATAATCAGGAACTGGTTGAACTCTACAATCAGGTAAAAGAGGTATCTGTAGAGAAGATTCAGGCTGTGGCACAGATTATCTGTGATAGCTATAATTATTCTGTGGAGAGAGAATATGCGAATAAGGTAGATGCAGAACTTCGCGAAAAGGATTATAAGCTCATGAAAGAAGAGAAGCTTCGTATAGAGATGGAGAAGTCTCTTCGGGATATCGAGTTAAAAGCACTGCATTATCAGATTAACCCGCATTTTCTTTTTAATGTGCTGAACACGATAGGAAGACTTGCTTTTTTTGAAAATGCAAAGATGACAGAAGATGTTGTATATGCATTTGCAGATATGATGCGTTACATTTTAAGAAAGAGTAGAGACCCGTTAAGCTCACTTCGAGATGAGCTGACACATGTACAGAATTATCTTAAGATTCAGAAGATCAGGCTGGGAAGCCGGCTGCAGTATTCAATTAATATATCAGAAGCATATTACAGTGTGAAGCTTCCGTTTCTTTCCCTGACTACTCTGGTAGAGAATTCAATCAAGTATGCAGTAGAGAATAAGGCTTCCGGTGGGATGATCGAAGTGAACGGAAGAGAAGAAGATGGGGATTTATGCATTGATATTATTGATAATGGAGATGGAATGTCACCTTCAAAGATTGTCAGTGTTTTGCGTGGAGATGCCTATAAAGATAATGAAAAAGGCTCTGTTGGACTTTATAATATTAACTCCAGATTGCTTCATTACTTTGGAAACGAATATGCTCTCGTAATTGAAAGTGAGAATAAACCTTCTATGGGAATGAAGGTAACAATAAAGGTGCCGTTGGTACAGGAATAAAGAAAATGAAGCAGCGAAACAACGGGATTACGGAATAATAGCAGAAATAGCAGGGGTAGTAAAAAATAATAGAAATAGTAGAAATAACAGAAATAGAAAGGCAGAGAAACCTTGTATAAGATATTAATTGTAGAGGATGAAGAATTAGAAAGAACCTCCATGAAGATTTTTCTGGAGGAAAATTTATTAGATGTAGAGATTGTCGGAGAAGCGAAGAGTGGTTTTGAAGCAGTAGAGATGATTGATTCGAAAGATATCAATCTTCTGCTAGTAGATATTAACATACCTGGGATAGATGGTATGGAAGTAATTAAATATGCAAGGAAAAAACTTCCAAAAGCTGTTATTATTATAACAACTGCATATGATGATTTTAATATTGCGCATAGAGCAATAAAGTTGAAGGTGGATGATTTCCTGCTCAAACCTATCAGAAAAGAGGTTTTACTTGAGTCTGTGAAGTCATTTGCAAGCCGTTTAGGAGAGGGACGACAGACCGGCAAGAGTAATAAATTGCTTTCAAAGTTCGAAATGGAATTAAAAAAATGCTCTTATAAAGCTTCTGTAGACATTTTAAGAGAGTACATAGACCAGTTATACTTAGAGGAGCATGATGTTAATATTATATCAAAGAGACTGCAGGAGGTTGCTAAGACAATCGTGCGTATCAGTGAGGAACTTGGAATCGTTGATACGAATGAACTTGTAGTTCAGATGGAGAAGCTTAAGATTAAGTATCTTCTTTATAATAATAAACATGATGCCTATAATGAAATTATCAAGATGGTAGACATTCTCTTTGATAAGATGAATATCAAGGGTAAGCTCTCAGAAGGGGGCATGAAGGCGGTTATCGATTACATAGAGAGAAATCTCAAGAAGGGAATCAGCCTTGAGGATGTTGCAAACCATGTGAATATCAGTACTTATTATTTAAGTAAGATATTCAAAAAAGAGATGGGTGTGAACTTTATCACCTATGTCACAGACCGGAAGATGGACCTGGCAAAAGAAATGCTGGTCAACACAGATATTCCGGTGCTTAATATTGCCTTGGATCTGGCGTATAATGAAGCGAATTACTTCAGTAAGGCCTTCAAGAAGAAGACCGGATTAACGCCGTCTGAGTATAGAGAAAAGTACAGAAACAGAAAGGAGGAGGAAAATGAAACGGTTTAAACTTTCCACTGAAGTTTTATTCAGTGAAGACGCCATAGACGCACTTCTTGAAGAAAAAGATGAGAATGCGGTCCTGATTACTGATAAGTTTATGGTAGATTCAGGTATGGCAGACATAATCTTAAAGAAGCTGTCTAATTGTAAAGAGGTTTCCGTTTTCAGTGAAGTTGTCCCTGATCCACCAATGGATCTGATTGAAAGGGGTATCGCATTTTTGCAGGATAAGGACTGTGATGTCGTAGTTGCTCTTGGAGGAGGTTCTTCCATTGACGCGGCGAAGGCCATTGTATATATGGCTAAGAAGATTGACGAAAAGCAGAATCCTGATAATCAGAAGAAGATCAAACTGATTGCCCTGCCGACAACAAGTGGTACAGGTTCCGAAGTTACACAGTTTGCTGTTGTAACAGACAGTAAGACAGGGGTTAAGATTCCATTGATTGATGAGAGTCTTATGCCAGATATTGCTATCCTTGATCCGGAACTTGTTAAGTCAGCGCCTCCGTTTATTACAGCGGATACAGGAATGGATGTTATTACCCATGCTCTTGAAGCTTATGTTTCAGAGACAGCAAGCGATTGTTCTGACTGTCTGGCAGAAAAAGCTGCAGAGCTTGCTTTTGAATTTCTTCCACGCGCTTACCGCAATGGTTATGATATTAAAGCAAGAGATAAGATGCACAGAGCATCCTGCCTTGCAGGTATGGCATTTAACCTTGTAAACCTTGGTGTAAACCATGGTATCGCTCATGCTTTAGGAGCAATCTTCCACATTCCACATGGAAGAGCCAATGCGTTAGTACTTCCTTATGTTATTGAGTTTAATGCTGATATGGCAAGAGAAGGCGCAAAACACAGCAATGACGCAGCAAAGAAATATCAGAAGATGGCAAGAATCGTTGGCCTGCCAGCTCCTACACCTAAAGTTGGTGTGGCTAATCTGATTGCAGAGATCCAGCGTCTGTTAAAATATATGGATCGTCCACAGTGTATGTCCGAATGTGGCGTCAGTGTAGAAGAATTTAATAAACACAGAGAAGAAATTGTGCGTCGTGCATTGGCTGATGCATGTACACAGGCTAACCCTAGAAAGGTTACAGCAGAAGATATTAATAAAATTCTTGATCATATTGCAAAATAGTAGCGTTTGTATACAGAATCATTTGCTGCTCTGTGGTGAATATGGCAACAAAGTATCATGAATATAAATAAATGCATGAGTTTTTATGTGTTTAAAAACTAAAAATTATAGGCACTAGCCAAGTAATTTTGTGAAAAGTGCTATATAATGATACTATCCTGTAAATCAACCAAAATAAAGTCTGCCAGAACAATCAACCACGGGGCAGATAAGAATTTTATAAGGAGGTCAATTATGCAGAAAGAAGCTTTAGGAATGATTGAAACCAAAGGTTTAGTTGGCGCAATTGAAGCAGCCGATGCCATGGTTAAATCAGCAAACGTAACATTAGTAGGATACGAAAAAATCGGTTCCGGTTTAGTTACAGTTATGGTAAGAGGTGACGTAGGAGCTGTTAAAGCATCTGTAGACGCAGGTACAGTTGCTGCAGATAAAGTTGGTACAGTAGTTTCCAGCCACGTAATCCCAAGACCACATACAGACGTAGAAAAGATCTTACCACAATAGAGTTAGTCCTTGTCTGATCAATTATTAATGGAGGTATAATTCAATGAAAGATGAAATGATGGCTAAAATCATGGACGAAGTTATGAAAAAAATGGGTGGCACAGATGCTCCTGCTCAGAGTATGGCTTGCGAAGCTCCTCAGGGAATCAATGAAGACCTTTGCGGTTTAACAGAGTATGTTGGAACAGCTATGGGACACACAATCGGTTTAGTAATCGCTAACCTTGACTACAGTGTTCATGAATTATTAAAGATCGACCCTAAATATCGTTCAATCGGTATCCTTGCAGATCGTACTGGTGCAGGTCCTCAGATCTTCGCAGCAGATGAAGCTGTTAAAGCTACAAACACAGAAGTTTGCATGATCGAGTGCCCTCGTGATACAGAAGGCGGCGCTGGACATGGATGCTTAATCGTATTCGGTGCAGAAGATGTTTCTGATGCAAGAAGAGCTGTAGAAGTTGCATTAAGCTTCGTTGGCAAACACTTCGGTGATGTATACGGAAACTCCGCTGGACATCTTGAGTTCCAGTACACAGCACGTGCTTCTTACTGCTTAGAGAAAGCATTTGGCGCAGTTGTTGGTAAAGCATTTGGTATCACTGTAGGAGCTCCTTCAGGTATTGGTATCGTATTAGCCGATACAGCTTCTAAGACAGCTACTATCGATCCTATCGCTATCGCTACACCAGGTAATGGTGGAACATCCTTCTCTAACGAGGTTAACTTCTTCTTCACAGGAGATTCAGGAGCAGTTAGACAGGCTATCATTGGTGCAAGAGAAGTTGGTAAACAGTTACTCAAAGCTTTAGAGCCAAGTGAGCCACTGGAATCTGGTACTGTTCCATATATCTAAGAAACGCTCTGATTTTTAAAGCTTCTTTATACGGGGTGAGAGCCGCATAAGGAATAATGCATGAGATATCCATAAAGCGGGGGTGAGAGCCTGCAAGTGGATATTGTAATCCTTTTATTTGAATAGATTTTAAATAAAAGATAGTTTAATTGAGAATTTGAGAGGTGTTGAGACCGTGAGAAGTAAACGTTTTGAATATTTAGATCAAAGACCTGTTAACCAGGATGGTTATGCAAAAGAATGGCCAGAAGTAGGCTTCATTGCCA
Source organism: Anaerobutyricum soehngenii (assembly GCF_009697165.1). Taxonomy (NCBI): domain Bacteria; kingdom Bacillati; phylum Bacillota; class Clostridia; order Lachnospirales; family Lachnospiraceae; genus Anaerobutyricum; species Anaerobutyricum soehngenii. The sequence goes on from NZ_VULP01000025.1 coordinate 25,459, forward strand.
TGAACAGCCCATTCGACCCTACTCCATCTATCAAGATCGTAAACGGCGAAGTCGTTGAAATGGATGGAAAAGCAAGAGAAGACTTTGATATGCTTGATGCATTCATCGCTAAATATGCTATTAACCTTGACTTTGCAGAAGAGGCTATGGCTACAGATTCTCTGCAGATCGCACGTATGTTAGTAGATATTAACGTACCAAGAGCAGAGTGCTTAAAATATACTACAGCAGTTACACCTGCTAAGTTAGTTGAAATCGTTGGTAACCTGAACGTACTCGAAGTAATGATGGGTATTACTAAGATGAGATGTCGTTTAAAACCAGCTAACCAGTGTCACGTTACAAACGTAAAAGATAACATGATCCAGATCGCAGCAGATGCAGCAGAAGCAGCTGTTCGTGGATTCGCTGAGATGGAGACAACAGTAGGTATCGTACGTTACGCTCCATTTAACGCTATCGCTATCATGTTAGGTGCTAACGTTGGACGTCCTGGTATCCTTACACAGTGTGCTGTAGAAGAAGCTACAGAGCTTGACTTAGGTATGAGGGGTTACACCGCTTACGCTGAGACAGTATCCGTATACGGAACTGAAGACGTATTCATGGATGGTGATGATACTCCTTGGTCCAAAGCTTTCTTAGCATCCTGCTACGCATCTCGTGGTGTTAAGATGAGATTTACATCTGGTACTGGTTCAGAAGTTCAGATGGGTATGGCAGAAGGAAAATCCATGCTTTACCTTGAGGCTAGATGTCTTGGTGTTACTCGTGGTGCTGGTGTTCAGGGAACTCAGAATGGTTCCGTATCTTGTATCGGTGTTCCAGCCGCTGTACCTGGTGGTATCCGCGCCGTTGCATGTGAGAACTTAATCGCTGCTATGCTTGACCTTGAGAACGCTTCTTCTAATGACCAGACATTTACACATTCTGATCTTCGTAGAGTTGCTCGTTCTATCCCTCAGTTCATTCCTGGAACTGACTATATCTGTTCCGGATATTCTGCAACACCTAACTATGATAACATGTTCGCAGGTTCTAACTGGGATGCAGACGATTATGATGACTGGGTAGTTATCCAGCGTGACTTAAAAGTAGATGCTGGTCTTCTTCCTGCAAGAGAAGAAGAAGTTGTTGCAGCACGTAATAAAGCTGCAAGAGCTATTCAGGCACTGTTCCGTGAATTAGGTTTACCTGAAATTACAGACGAAGAAGTTGAAGCTGCTACATATGCTCGTGGATCACAGGATATGCCAGACCGTGACGTTGTAGCTGACCTTAAAGCTGCTACAGATATGCTTAACCGTGGTGTTACAGGTATTGATTTCGTTAAAGCTCTTTACAAGGGTGGATTCGAAGACGTTGCAGAGTCTATCTTCAACATTCAGAAAGCTAAAGTTGTTGGTGACTACTTACATACAGCTTCCATGCTTGATGATAAGTTCCATGTAATTTCTGCTGTTAACAGCCCTAACTGCTATGAAGGACCTATGACAGGTTACCAGATCAGCCCAGAACTTTGGGAGAAACTGTCTGATATCCGTACTGCAGTAGATCCGGCTAAACTTTAATCGAGTAAGGAAGGTGAACCATAATGGCAATTGATGAAAAATTATTAAAAAGTGTTATCGCTGAAGTTCTTAAAGAAATGAACACAACTTCCTCAGCAGCAGCTGAAGAAGCTTATGAATGCCCTGGTATGCAGATCACTGAAATTGGTGACGCTGAAAAAGGTACAAATCCTAACGAAGTTGTTTTAGGTTTAGCTCCTGCATTCGGAGAATCCCAGACAACTAACATCGTTGGAATCCCTCATGCAGAGATCGTTAAAGAGATCATGGCTGGTTTAGAGGAAGAAGGAGTTTCCTGTAGAATTGTTAAAGTTTACAGAACATCCGATGTATCTTTCATCGCTCATGATGCTGCTGAGTTATCAGGATCAGGAATCGGTATTGGAATTCAGTCCAAAGGTACAACTGTAATCCATCAGAAAGACCTTCCACCGCTGTCTAACTTAGAGTTATTCCCACAGTGCCCACTTATTGACCTTGAAACATACAGAGCAATCGGAAAGAACGCTGCTCAGTACGCTAAAGGTGAATCACCAAATCCGGTACCTGTAAAGAATGACCAGATGGCAAGACCTAAATTCCAGGCTTTATCCGCTGTACTGCACATCAAAGAAACAGAGCATGCAGACAGAGATAAAGCTCCTAAAGCTCTTAAAGTTGTATTTAAATAAACGGAGGTGTCAATCGTGGATCAGGAATTATTAGTAAGACAGATTATGCAGGAAGTTATGAAAAACATGCAGGGTTCTGCCGCAGCCTGCGAATGTGAAGGCAAGGTTACGGTTGAAGATTACCCACTGGGAGAGAAAAAACCAGAATTAATCAAAAGTGCTTCTGGAAAGTCTTTAGATGAGTTAACATTACAGGGAGTTATCGACGGTAAGTTAGACGCTAAAGATTTCCGTATCACAAAAGATACTCTGGAATTACAGGCTCAGGTTGCTGAATCTGCTGGACGTGGATTCTTCGCAACAAACTTAAGAAGAGCTGGTGAATTAATCCCAGTACCTGATGCAAGACTTCTTGAGATTTATAACGCTCTTAGACCATATCGTTCAACAAAAGCTGAATTATATGCAATCGGTGATGAGTTAATCAATGAGTACGGTGCTACAGTAAGTGGTAACTTCGTTAAAGAAGCTGCTGATATTTACGAAAAACGTAACCGTTTAAGAAAATAATTAGTTGATTGATTTCAACGGAGGTATGAGAAGTGAAATTAGTTGCGGGCGTTGATATTGGCAATGCAACAACGGAAACTGCAATTGCCAGAATTGATGGTAAAAATGTGACGTTTCTTTCTAGTGGTATCACAGGTACGACTGGAATCAAAGGAACGAAGCAGAATATACATGGAGTTTTTCAGTCACTGAAGAATGCCCTTGATCAAGTAGGCTTTGAGATCAGTGATCTTGATGAAGTTCGTATCAATGAAGCCGCTCCCGTTATCGGTGATGTCGCTATGGAGACAATCACAGAGACTATTATCACAGAATCTACTATGATTGGACACAATCCCAATACTCCTGGTGGTATTGGGATTGGTGTTGGAACATCTCAGAGAATTGATCGTTTAGATACGGTTAAAGAAGCTGAGGATGTGATTGTGGTTATTCCGGCAGAAGTTTCCTTCGAGACTGCCGCTGTGCTCATTAACCGATATAATAAAATATTTAACATTACAGGTGCCATTGTCCAGCGCGATGATGGCGTTTTGATTAACAACAGGCTTGAAAAGAAGATTCCTATCGTTGATGAGGTGGGTATGATCGATAAAGTACCTCTCGGAATGTTATGTGCAGTAGAAGTTGCACCTGTTGGTGGAGTGGTAGAAGTACTCTCTAACCCATATGGTATCGCAACATTATTTAAACTGTCAGCGGAAGATACAAAACAGGTTGTACCAATTGCCCGCGCGTTAATCGGAAATCGTTCTGCTGTTGTCATTAAAACACCGGAAGGAGACGTAAAAGAAAGACGTATTCCAGCCGGTTCTATTGAAATTATTGGCGAGAAGAAGAAAGTAATCGTTGGTGTAGAAGAGGGAGCCGAAAAGATGATGGAGGCGGTAAACAGTATTCCTGTTATCGAAGACATCAAAGGTGAACCGGGAACGAATGCCGGCGGTATGCTTGAAAAAGTTCGTCAGGTCATGTCAAATCTTACAAACCAGCATCCAAAAGATATTAAGATTCAGGATTTACTTGCAGTAGATACTTTTAATCCTCAGAAGGTAAAAGGTGGTCTGGCAAATGAATTTTCACTGGAAAGTGCAGTAGGGATTGCTGCGATGGTAAAAGCAGATCGTCTTCAGATGAAGATGATTGCAGAAGAGTTGACAGATCGTTTAAAGATTCCTGTATATGTTGGCGGTGTTGAGGCAGATATGGCTATTAAAGGAGCTTTAACGACGCCTGGTACAAATGTACCACTTGCCATAGTAGATATGGGAGCAGGATCAACGGATGCTTCAATTAAAGACAAAGAAGGAAATGTAAAGCTTGTCCATCTGGCAGGAGCCGGAAATATGGTAACTTTACTTATTCAGTCAGAACTAGGGCTGGAGGATTTCAATACAGCAGAAGATATTAAAAAGTATTCTCTTGCAAAAGTTGAGAGCCTTTTCCATATCCGTCACGAAGACGGAACAGTTCAGTTCTTCGAAAAACCGTTAGATCCAAATGTATTTGCAAAGGTTGTCTTAGTCAAAGAAGAAGGAGAGCTTGTTCCAATTGAGGGACAGGATTCCATGGAAAAGATTAAGATGGTAAGAACCAATGCAAAGAAGAAAGTATTTGTAACAAATGCGATTCGTTCATTAGCGAAGGTAAGTCCTACCGGTAATGTTCGTGATATCGAATTTGTAGTATTAGTAGGTGGTTCTGCACTCGACTTCGAGGTGCCGACTCTCGTAACTGATGCATTATCACAATATAATATAGTAGCTGGTCGAGGAAACATTCGCGGATGCGAAGGCCCTCGTAATGCGGTAGCAACAGGACTTGCGATGTCTTGTGCTGATGTATAGGAGACAATTATGGAAGGAAGCAATACAGTAATTGATAACAGACCTTCAGTGAAAGTTTTTTATGACTGTGATCACCTTTCTGAAGCTGATTTTGTCAGTGTCCTTCTTGGAATCGAAGAGGAAGGTATCCCCTATGATGTTCAGGCAGAGCATTGCAGTTCCGTATTAGAACTTGCACATAATGCCAGCTTGAATTCAAGATTAGGGGTGGGCGTTGGTATCAGCAAAGAAGGCGTTGTTCTTCAGCATGAGAAGCTGGATAAGGCGGCCCCTCTTTTTAAGATTAAGTTATATCAGACAGAGCTGTTCCGGAAAATCGGCGCTAATGCCGCAAGACTGGTAAAGAAAATGCCATTCAAAGTTCTGGATTAAGGCTTTACAATCAATTAATTCTGAAATGTGAGGAGGTGTGAAGGTGTCTAACAATAAATGTCTTGGTTTCATTGAAACCTTTGGTTTAGCTGCCTGTGTGGCAGCAGCAGATGCGGCTGTTAAGTCTGCTAATGTAAGACTGCTTGGTTATGAATATGCAAAAGGCGGCGGAATGTGTACTGTAAAAGTAGAAGGTAACGTCGGAGCATGTAGAGCAGCAATTGCAGCAGGTAAGAAAGCAGCAGAAGCAGTTAACGGTTCATTAAGTGGAACAAAGAGTACACTGTTAAAGGCAAGACCGGCAGACGGCATGAGAGAATTACTCGTAGACAACAGAGAAACTGTTGGTGGAGATATCGCTCTTGCAGAAGGTTATCGTCCAAAGGGCGATACTAAGAAAGCGGTACTTGTAAAGAACTGGAAACCAAAAACAGAACCAGAGGTTGAGGTAGTAACCGAGGAAGCACCTGAACCGCCTGTAGTGGAAGAATCCGAAGAAGAAGAGCCGACATCAGAAGAACCTGAAACGGAAGAGGTCAAAGAGGAAGCTCCTGTAGAGGAACCAAAAGCAGAAGAATCTGCAGAGGAACCTCCTGTAGAAGAAGCTCCAGTGGAAGAAGCTCCTGTAGAAGAGCCGAAGGCAGAAGAACCTGCACCAGAAGCTCCGGCAGAAGAGACTCCAGTAGAGAAACCGGAAACAGAGGAAGCAGCACCTGAAGAGACTGAAACGAAGAAAGATTCTGATAAAAAAGCAGAAACTTCTAAAGGAAAGACTTCAACAGGAAATAGAAGAAGCAGATCCAGAAGAAAAAAGAACACCGATAATAACGATAACAAATAAATCGGAATAATCGGCTCTGGATTATCAATTTAGAAATCAGGCAAGGAAAGGCTTCCCGCCTTTCCTGCCATAGTATCAATAATAACGTACTTTTTGTACATACAAATATGCGCAATGGATGCATGTGGATACCGAGACAGACACATGCAATCCTGACAATAATGATTCGGTATTCGAACATTAGAATGAATAAGGGGATCACATGAACGATTACAATAACGTTTTAGTTGGATTTTCGGAGCTTATCAAAAATGAAGAATTTCGTCCCTATGAAGGGGATTTGAGATTGGGTGTCGATCTTGGAACCGCCAACATTGTAGTATCTGTTGTAGATTCCAATAACACACCAATTGCCGGGGCCTCCTATCCGTCCACGGTTGTACGGGATGGAATCGTTGTGGATTTCATGGGTGCATCCAGAGCGGTCAGAAATATGAAAGCCAAGCTGGAAGACCTGATGGGAGTGGAGTTTTACGAAGCTGCCACAGCTGTTCCGCCGGGAATTATTTCTGGAAATGTAAAGGTAATTTCTAACGTAGTTGAATCTGTTGGACTGGATGTAATCAATGTTGTTGATGAACCAACTGCTGCCGCCTCTGTTCTTGGTATTACAAACGGAGCAGTAGTGGATGTCGGTGGTGGAACGACCGGTATCAGCATTCTCAAAGATGGAGAGGTTATCTTTACAGCAGATGAGCCTACAGGTGGAACACACATGACTCTGGTTCTTGCTGGAAGTCTTGGATGTTCCTTTGAAGAGGCCGAGAGAATCAAAAAAGATCCGAAACAGGAAATGCTGGTATTTCCTGTGGTTAAACCGGTAATTGAAAAGATGGCAGCAATCGTTGCCCGTTTTATCCAGGGATACGATGTGGACGTTATTTATGTAGTAGGCGGTGCCTGCAGCTTTAAAAAGTTCGAGAGTGTTTTTGAGAAGGAAACAGGGGTTAAGACGATTAAGCCGAAAGAACCTTTACTGGTTACTCCATTAGGAATTGCCATGAACTGCAATAAGCAATAGGTGGCATAATGAATAGAAAAGAATTTGAAGAAGCGCTTATGTCAACCATTGTGGAATACATTTCAGATCAGGTCATCTTACGATACGCACAGGCCTGTAAGAAGGCAACAGTTCTTTTCTCCGGAGCTTTGATCGGATATAAGGATGCAGTAACATCCTTAAATGAACTGAAAAAAGACGGCTGGACATTGACAGCAGTACTGTCAAAGGCAGCAGGAGAAGTAATTACAGAAGAACGTATCAAAAATGACATTGATCCGGATGCCATTTATGTTGAGGGCGCTCCGGTTAACGGCAGACAGATTGTAGACGACAGTCAGTTTGTAATTATTCCGTCTCTGACAATTAATACAGCCGCAAAGGTTGCAAATTGTATCAGTGATAATCTTCTTACCAATATGATTTCCAGAGCGATGGCTACAGGAAAGCCAATCGTGGCAGCAATTGATGGCTGCTGTCCGGATAACAAGGTAAGAGAGCAGTTAGGCTTTAAAGTAACAGAAGCTTATAAAGCGAAAATGCGGCATAATCTTGAAGATATGCTCGCATACGGAATCACATTGACTACAGACTATAGTCTGTGCAGTAAAGTAAATGAAGTTTTCTCTGCAAAGATTTCTCTTCCGGCACTGGATAACAGTAAGCCGGCACCAAAAAAAGAGAGAATCGTTTCCGCAAAGATGGAGCCGGCAGTACAGTCAGTAAGCCAGCCTGTTAAAAAAGCGGGAGCATCCGGCAGTGTAAAACTTGATAAAAAAGTAATCGGCAGAGTCGATATAGCAAAGAATGCGAGATTTAAAACAATCGTTGTAAGACAGGATGCATTAGTTACCGGTCTTGCAAAAGACGAAGCTTTAAATCGCGGAATTACGATTGTAAAAGAGTAAGTAGGTGAAGACATGTATTTAGGTAAAGTGATTGGTACAGTAGTTTCTACTGTTAAGGCTCCAAGCCTGACCGGCAGTAAGTTTCTTATCGTTGAAAAGATCAATCAGGATCTTACAGCAAAGAAACAGACAGAAATTGCTGTTGATACTGTTGGAGCCGGCGATGGTGAAACCGTAATTGTCGTAGGCGGAAGCTCCGCACGTATGTCAGATGGTAAAAAGACTGACCTGCCAGTAGATGCTGCGATTGTCGGCATTGTCGATACCGTAGAAATATCACAGTGTTAAGGGTGTGAATAATGTCAAATATTTATACAAAAACAGGTGATAAAGGAACAACGGGTCTGTATGGTGGTTCCAGAGTTGACAAAGACAGTTTAAACGTTGATGCTTACGGAACTGTCGATGAAGCAATCTCTTCTTTGGGAGTGGCTTATACCCTGACTGATTCACCGGAAATAAAAGAATATATTAATCATATTCAGAAGAGGATGTTCCAGGCAGGTGCTGAATTAGCCAGTGATGCAAGAGGAATGGAAATGCTCAAAGATAAGATCGGGGAAGCTGATATCAAATACCTCGAAAATATCATTGATAAATCCACCGAAGTGAACGGGCTGATGCGAGAATTCGTAGTACCTGGAGTTAATCCTTCCTCCGCAGCCTTACATGTTTCAAGAACAATTGTAAGACGTGCAGAGAGAATAATGACAGCACTGGCAAAACAGGTTCCTGTTCGTGAGGAGTTACGCAAGTATATCAATCGTTTATCCGATGCATGCTTTGCAATGGCTCGTCTCGAAGAGGCAAGAGCAAAAGATCAGGAGATCGAAGAATTAAAAGACACAGTGAGACAGGTAGTTGAAACCTTAGGATCTATGAGAAAGGAAGAAAACAGCATGGATATGTCAATGGAAAGCTTGAAAAAGATGGCTGGATTCATAGAAGAAAAGGCAAAAGAAATTGGTGTTCCAGTTGCATTTTCCGCAGTAGATGAAGGTGGAAACTTATTATACTTCCAGCGCATGGAAGGAACCCTTTTGATCAGTACAAAGGTGTCTCAGGATAAAGCATACACTGCCTGTGCTTTAAAGTGTCCGACATGTGATCTTGCTGATGTGACGAAACCAGGTGAGAGCCTGTGGAGTCTTCATAATTCTGGTGATGGCAGAATTATTTGTTTTGGAGGCGGATACCCGATCAAGAAAGATGGCAAAGTAATCGGAGCTATCGGAGTAAGTGGTGGTACCGCTGAAGAGGATATGGCAGTAGCGACATACGCATTAGAAAAAATGCAAGGAGGAAAAGCATAATGAATATCGATGTTGAATTAATTGAAAAAGTCGTTAAAAAAGTTTTAAACGATGTTGAGACTGGCTCCTGCGAAAGTGAATATGGATATGGTATCTTTGATACTATGGATGAAGCAATCGAAGCTTCCGCAAAAGCACAGAAAGAATATATGAACCATTCCATGGCTGACAGACAGAGATACGTTGAAGGTATCAGAGAGGTTGTTTGTACAAAAGAAAACCTTGAGTACATGAGTAAGCTCGCAGTAGAAGAAAGTGGAATGGGTGCTTATGAATATAAAGTAATCAAAAACCGTTTAGCAGCAGTTAAATCCCCAGGTGTTGAAGATTTAACAACAGAAGCTTTATCAGGTGATGACGGACTTACATTAGTTGAGTACTGTCCATTCGGTGTAATTGGTGCTATCGCTCCTACAACAAACCCTACAGAAACAGTTATCTGTAACTCCATCGCAATGCTCGCTGGTGGAAACACTGTAGTATTTAGCCCACATCCACGTTCAAAAGGCGTTTCCATCTGGTTAATTAAAAAACTGAACGCTAAATTAGAAGAACTGGGCGCTCCTAGAAACTTAATCGTAACTGTAAAAGAACCATCTATCGAAAACACAAACATCATGATGAACCATCCAAAGGTTCGTATGCTTGTTGCTACAGGTGGTCCTGGAATCGTTAAAGCAGTTATGTCCACAGGTAAGAAAGCTATCGGAGCTGGTGCTGGTAACCCTCCAGTAGTAGTAGATGAGACAGCTGATATCGAAAAAGCAGCAAAAGACATCGTTAACGGATGTTCTTTCGATAACAACCTTCCATGTATCGCAGAGAAAGAAGTTATCGCTGTAGATCAGATCGCTGACTACTTAATCTTCAACATGAAGAACAATGGCGCATACGAAGTAAAAGATCCTGAAATCATCGAAAAGATGGTTGATCTCGTAACAAAAGACAGAAAGAAACCAGCTGTTAACTTCGTAGGTAAGAGCGCACAGTACATCCTTGACAAAGTTGGAATCAAGGTTGGACCAGAAGTTAAATGTATCATCATGGAAGCTCCTAAGGATCATCCATTCGTACAGATCGAGTTAATGATGCCTATCCTTCCTATCGTTCGTGTTCCTAACGTAGATGAAGCTATCGACTTCGCTGTAGAAGTAGAACATGGTAACAGACATACAGCTATGATGCATTCTAAGAATGTAGATAAACTTACAAAGATGGCAAAAGAAATCGAAACAACTATTTTCGTAAAGAATGGTCCATCTTATGCAGGTATCGGTGTTGGCGGAATGGGATATACAACATTCACAATTGCCGGACCTACAGGTGAAGGTTTAACATCTGCTAAATCATTCTGCCGTAAGAGAAGATGTGTATTACAGGACGGTCTCCATATCAGAATGAAATAATTAAGAGGTGAGTTAAATGGAAAAAAACCTTATTGATATCATTGCAAAATCCGGTATCGTTGGTGCCGGTGGTGCAGGTTTTCCTACTCATGTAAAAATGAATGCTAAGGCTGAATATGTCATCATTAATGGTGCTGAATGTGAACCGTTATTAAGAGTCGATCAGCAGCTTATGGCCGTTGAGACAAAGAAAATTCTTGATGCATTAAAGCTCTGCATGGAAGCAGTAGGTGCAGACAAGGGTGTAATTGCCTTAAAAGGTCACTATGAAGCAGCAATTAACAGCTTTAACCAGCTCTTGGGAGAGTATGAAGGCATTAGCCTTCATCTCCTTCCAAACTTCTATCCAGCTGGTGATGAACAGATTACAGTATACGAAGTTACGGGAAGAATTGTACCAGAAGGTGGAATTCCTCTACAGTGTGGAGTTATCGTTTCCAATGTAGAGACCATGCTTAACATTTACAATGCTTACTTTGAAGATAAACCAGTTACAGATTCTTATGTGACATTTGCCGGTGAAGTAAAGAATCACATTACATTGAAACTGCCACTTGGTATGACAGTAAAAGAAGCATTAGACCTCGCTGGAGGAGTTACCGTAAACGGACCATATGTCGTAATTAACGGCGGTCCTATGATGGGTAAACATGTTGCGTTAGATTCTAAGATTACAAAAACAACAAAAGGCTTAATCGTATTACCGGAAGACCATCCGTTAATTCAGGATGTAAAACTTCCAATACCTAAGATGCTTCATATGGCAAAAGCTGCATGTTGTCACTGTAGTATGTGTTCAGAAGTATGTCCTCGTCATCTGATCGGACATAGAATTGAACCAAACAAGACTATCAGATTTGCAAGCTACGGAAGCTTATGCGATGGTTCTGATACACCAATGATCGCATTCTTATGTTCAGAGTGTCGTCTTTGCCAGTATGCATGTATCATGAACCTCCAGCCTTGGAAGGTAAATCATGAACTGAAAGGTATCATGGCAAAACAGGGTATTAAGAGTACATTGCATAACCAGCCAGAATCAGTACATCCAATGAGAGAGTACAAACGATTCCCTATTAAGACGTTAATTGCTCGTCTTGGACTGACTCAGTATAATGTGCCAGCTCCTCTGACAGAATTAACAACAGAGATAGATCACGTATCTATTCCTGTAGGACAGCACATCGGCGCACCTGCAGTTCCATGTGTAAGTGTTGGTGATACCGTTGTAAAAGGCGATGTGATCGCTCAGCCTGCAGAAGGTAAATTAGGTGCTTGTATTCATGCTAGTATCAGCGGTACAGTCAAAGCAATCGCTGACGGTTGTATCTCAATCGAAAAATAAAGGATGGTGTTTACACAGTGAGAAAAGCAGTTGGATTCGTAGAAATTAAAAGCATTCCTGTTGGTATCCAGACAGCAGATGAAATGGTTAAAGCAGGTAATGTAGAATTATTACTGTCTACACCAATTTGTCCTGGTAAATATGTAATTATTGTTGGCGGACATGTAGGTCCTGTAAAAGCTGCTATGAGCAAAGCTGAACTCGTAAGCGGAATTTACTTAATCGACACACATATCCTTGACAATATTCGTGAAGAAGTTCTCCCAGCTATTGCTGGAGTAACTCCAACTCAGCAGATCCAGGCAGTTGGCGCAATTGAGACAATTTCCGCTTTAACAGCAATTATTGCAGCCGATACAGCAGTAAAGGCTTCCAAAGTCAGCATCGTTGACTTAAGAATTGCCAGAGGTTTAGGCGGTAAAGGATACTTAGTAATCACAGGAGAAGTATCCTCTGTAAGATCAGCAGTTAATGCATGTCTTGCAAAATTAGGAATCAGTGGAGAAGTAACATCTACTTCAATTATTCCACGTCCACATCCACAGATTGTTGAAAGTTTATTGAAGTAATAAGCCCTCACATCATGGATAGTTAATTATAGTAGTTATAATCAACTTAAGTATATAGGAAAGGTTGTCCGCATAAATCGGGCTTTCGCCTCAGCCATACAGGGCCAGGAGGGAAAGATTCCCGTAGGCGGGCAGCCTTTTTCAGCTATAAAAGGAATTAGTTCCAAGAAAAAAAGAAGTCCTAATTTCAATATAGACAAGATAAAAAAGAGGATTATAAAGTAAGTATCACAAAAGTATCTTGTGAATTAATATAGACAAAACAAAAATAATGTGAAAAAATATAAACAGATATATAACAAAAATATAAAAGGACAGGAGTAAAAGCAAAATGGGAAAAACATATATTCCAATCACAGAAGCTAACAAAAAGAACATCTTAAACTTCATCGGTATGTGCCGCATGAACGGATTAGAAGGAATGGCAGAGCCATCATTTTCATTTAAAGATAACAGAGAAGAAATTGGAACAGTAATCTTTGATGTATTCTATAGCTGCAGAGGAATCACAGAACCATCCTGGAATATGACAGTTAAAGTAGACAGCGATGTACGTTTCCATGACAGCGCAGCATCGAAAGCAGGAGAAACATACTGCTATTTAGATTCTTACAGAATCGAAAAAGATAGTCTTGAATTCAAGACAAAAACATCAAAATTCAACGTATTTTCTTTCTAAGATTATTATTTAATTCATTAGGAGGGAACAGACGAAAATAAAAATAATAGACCATTGCAAATATAAAGATATCACTGCGTAGAAAATGCCTGTTCGGCATTTTTACTTGCTCTCACATTATATTTGCAATGGTCTATTATTTTTATTTTCTGTGTTTTGGTAGCAAAAACTTTAATTTTAGCAGTAGAACTTTATATCTTCTGTCACAAATGCTTGTTTCCATTTAGTACAAATGAGAAAAAACTGAGCAGATATAAATTCCATTAATTCATTTAGCTCTTTATTTGAAATTTTACTTCCATTACTGGCTAAAATACAGCCTCCTGATTTTGTAAGCCATATTTTTGTTGCATTAGGTGTTGGTTTGCCTTTAGCTACATGAACATGAATTGGTTCGTTATTTTCATTAGACCAAAAATATACGCTATATCCACTTACCATAAATAGTTTAGGCAATTTGAATCCCTCCATTTTCAGCATATTTGTACAACAAATGTGCGTTACTGTGTAAAAGTTCTTCAAACATCTCTATTTCTTCATCGGAATAGCCTATTCTCTCTGTCCATTTATAATCTGGTAATTCACATCTTGCAGAATCAAAGCCATTTTCAGTTGGACGTTCAAAATTTACTATTACTTTCTTCATGCCATCTTTTTCAATGATTTGAGAATGAACAATTTCTGTTTCATCTGCTAATGTCATATATGGATACATCATATCTTTCACCCCATTTCATATTCTTAAATTATAGTGTATTAGTATTATACTACAAAACATGAAATATTTTTACTATTTAATTCATTAGGGAACAGACGAAAATAAAAAGAATAGACCATTGCAAATATAAAGATATCACTGCGTAGAAAATGCCTGTTCGGCATTTTTACTTGCTCTCACATTATATTTGCAATGGTCTATTCTTTTTATTTTCTGTGTGTTGGTATCACATGGAATGAATGAAATAGTCTTTGGTGAGAGAAGGGGGAGAGGTCAGGAGACTATTCTTGCTCGGAAGATATCTCTATCAGAGATTTTTATTGAGAAAATGGCATCAGAATAAGCCACAACCTTCTGTCCCCTTCCCCATCTCTTTCCCAAAGACGATTGCATTCATTTCTTCTGGAGCCAAAACACAGAAAAAGAAACAATACTCTATCCCAGATGCGGCTTCGGAGCGTGTTTAAGATGCGGATGAGCATCTTAAGTACAGCGACTACAGAGCAGATGGGATATGGTATTGTTTCTTTTTCGTCTATTTCTCTAGAATAATACATTTACAATATCTTCAATGACTTCTTTAATATCATTATAAGAATCCCATTTTTCAAACAGAACCTTATCGATCGTAACAGAAGTAAACTTCGCCTTTGTGCGGAGTGTATTATCTTTGATGCAGTCAAAGTCGGCTGTATCCATATCACCACATACGCGGCTGAAGTTTACGCAGGCTGCAAAGCCAAAGCATTCTCGTAAAATATCAAGAGCAAGGCTTTCTTTATAGCCATTTGTAATCTTATATTCAAGCTTCGCATCTTTTTCCCAGTATTCAAAGAAGAACTCAATATAGTAAGTATAGAGCATCTCGATAAGGGAGATGAGATAAGCGACATAGTTCTTTCGATGCGTTTCCGTATCAAATGGGCGGACAGCTGCGGAGCAGGCCTGGGAAATAATATTTGCAATGATGAATCCGAGATCGTATGAAAACGGTGCCCCAAAGGTATATTCCATATCGATAACTTTCAAATGTGTATCATCTGCAAAGATATTAGAAGTATGGAAGTCGCCATGAATCAATGTTTCTGACTTGCTCATAAAGAGATGGCGCAGTTTATATCTCTGGAATTCAAGATTTGGGTCAAAGCGAATCGACTTGCAATATTCTTCAAATTCCGGACCGCAGGCAGGGTCGTACTGATCTGCTCCGAAAATATTGAGGAAGATGCCGTTCTCCATAACAACACGCAGTTCTGCGTTCATAAAATGTGCGAGAAGCTTGCGGTATTCTTCTGTTGGAAGATAGAATTCTGAGGTATAAAAATGTGTGGCGGCAAGATACTGTGCACCCTGCTTTGCCAGTTCCGGGAAAAGATGATTTTTATTCATTTGGAAACGAATGAGCTTTAGATTTGAAACATCTTCCATAATAAATACATTGTTTTCCGGGTCGCCAAGATACAGAGCGGGAACATACTGCGGAACAATCTTTGCCCTAAGTTCCATAATCTCGTACTCGAAACGGTTACGAGTCGGAGTGAGGGCACGCCCACGCCGTTTTAATTGTTCTGTGGACTGCTTTACAATGTAAGAATGTCCATCGGCATCATTGACGCGAAAAACGTAGTTACAGTAACCATCCCCTTCCACGTCTTCACCGAGGTCGCCTTCTCCAATCATAGAAACTTTAACCGGCTCTTTTAACTGCAGGGAAGGCACATGCTCTTTTATATAAGAAAGAATATTTTCCTTTGTAAGAATAATCATAATGTGCCTCCCTTTTATAATTTCAAATCTTTAATATTTCTACAGTAGATTTCTTCTATAGTAAGGATGTCCTGAATAAATTCATCAATAGAATTATAAGATTCCCATTTTACAAGCATTTCCCTGTTTAAAATGATAGAGAAACATTTAGCGTTGTGACGCTGTACATAATCGTCAATATCATCGTAATCCGGATATGGAATAAGATCGCAGATACGACCAAGCATTGCACTTGCAGCAAAGCCGATAAACTCGCGAAGAGCTGTC
Organism: Anaerobutyricum soehngenii; assembly: GCF_009697165.1. Classification (NCBI taxonomy): domain Bacteria; kingdom Bacillati; phylum Bacillota; class Clostridia; order Lachnospirales; family Lachnospiraceae; genus Anaerobutyricum; species Anaerobutyricum soehngenii. The sequence goes on from NZ_VULP01000025.1 coordinate 41,243, forward strand.
AGGCAGAAGTCTTCGGCAAGACCCGGAATATTCTGGTACTCAGGCTTGCAATCTTCTTTGCAGTACTGTGTGAAATATTCACAATATTTCACATAGGTTTCACGAATCATAAATAGGCAGTATGCTTTAAATTCCTTACGAGCTCCTTCTGTCTCAAATGGACGGAAAGCAGCGGCAGCATACTGTGCGATAAAGTTCGCAGTAAAATATCCCATATCATAAGCAAAAGGTCCGAAGAAGGAATACTCCATGTCGATTACCTTTGCTTCAGTCTGGCTGGCAAAAATATTGGAGGTATGCAGGTCGCAGTGAATCAGGCATTCTCCCTTAGACATAAAAAGATGTCTCAGTTTTTGTCTTGCTAAGAGAACAGCAGGGTCTGCACAGATTCTCTTGGAAAATGTAATGAATTCCGGATCAAGAGGTCGTCCGACGGTATCCTCCGGTGTTACACTTGTAAGGAACATGCCGACTTCCATAATCTTTCGCATAGTTGTATTCATGAAATGAACACTCAGATCACGAAAACACTTTGTATCTAAATAATATTCAGATGTGTAAAACTGTGTTGCTGCCATATATCTTGCAATCTGGTCTGCAAGCTTTGGATAAGTAACACCCTTTAAAAGCTGGAAGCGGGAGATTCGAAGATAGGAAACATCTTCTGTAATAAATACACGATTCTCCTCATCACAGTCATATAACTTCGGAATCAGATCTGGTACGATCGCAGCACAGATCTTCATGGCATCGTATTCCAGCTTATAGCGGTTTAAATCCAAAGTGAAGCTACCCTTAGAACGAGCTTCCAAAGTAGACTGCTTTACAATTAAATGATGCTCTCCGTCAGAAACACGATAGACAAAGTTAATAAAACCATCTCCGTCTTCTTCTACACTACCTTCTCCAATTGCAGAAACTTTAATGTCTCCATCTGGATTAAAAAAATCGAGCCTTGACTTCACATAATCAACGACATTCTCCTTTGATAGTGTAATCAAGCCTACCACCCCCTGTTCTAATCAAAATAATCATCGGCATAACGGCTTTTATTCTCTTCCCTGTACTTATTCACCATATCGTGGAATCCCTGAGACAAAGCCTCCACACCTTCTCCGGTATAGGAACTCACCTCAAAAATAGTCGTACATCCGGCAAGCTCCAGATAGGAACGAGCCTGCTTTGGATTCGAATCATCCTTATCAATCTTCGTGATAACACCGACAACCGGTTTTTCAAACTTACTTGTAAGCCCACCGGAAAACCAGCAGTCCTCACTGCTAGAATCCTGTACCAGTCCGATAATATCCGCATCGTGGGAAGTGATGGTCAAAGAACCCCAGTATCCCCTCTGCTGCATATATTCACCCGGCGTATCAATAAAATTGCCAATATACTCCACTGCCTGCGTCTTATCATACTTAATCTCTTCATCAATAAGACGCTGAATCAGCGTAGTCTTGCCCGCTGCCGACGGACCAATCAACATAATTTTCATAAAAAAATAATCTCCAAACTAAAGTGTATCTAAATCAAGTCTTTGTAATAGAAACGGTATCAAAACCGAGCTTATTATAGAAGGTGGTAATAACACTGTTTAGTGCAGATTCCACATTAGAAGTAGAACCTACAATAATAACAGAACCAGAAAAACGGTCTACAAAACCTAACTTAATAGAAGCCGCCTTCGTACAAATATCTGCCGCAATAATTGTTGCCTCAGAAGGAGTGATTGTCAAAATACCGATCGCATCATGATAATCATCCGGCAGACCAAGCTTCTTATAAACAGAAGCCTTTGGACGGGTTACCATATGAGCAAGCGTAATCTGCTTACCCGGAACATACTCCTGAATAATACGGGACTTATCATCTGAATTAACCCCGTTATTGATCATATCCTTCGTCATGGATTCCTCCTTTCGTTATCCATCAATCTGTTTTTATCGTTCATATCAGTAAACCGTTCTACAGCTAAAAAGTAGCCACAGAGAACAAGATTTGTCATATCAATGCAAATAAATGTAAAAAGCAGACCAATGCACACACTAATCCATCATGATTTATGCTATATGTGTATATTATATAAAAATGTGTCCGTAAAGTAAATGCAACTCCGTCATAAATTACAAGTATTCTTTTGTGATTTTACAAGAAGAGAGGAAGGGGAATAACAATTTAATTCATTAGAGAAAACAGACGAAAAAAGAAATAATACCATATCCCATCTGCTCTGTAGTCGCTGTGTTTAAGATGCTTATCCGCATCTTAAACACGCTCCGAAGCCGCATCTGGGATATGGTATTATTTCTTTTTTCTGTGTTTTGGCTCCAGAAGGAATGAATGCAATAGTCTTTGGGAAGGAAAAGGGGGGAGAGGTCAGAAAGGTTCCTGCTTGCTCGGAAGATGTATCGTCAGAAGATTATTTTCTCGCTCTTTAACGAGCGATAAGAGAGAAAGGACTTGTCATTTTACAAAAAAGTAAAAAAATCGCCTTTATATTTATCGTACATTCTAATTCAAGAACGCCTCGGTATTCTTGCTGCGAGGTATGTGTCATATAACGTATGACATACATTTTGAGAAAAACGATATGTTGCGACAAGATAATGATAAATGTATCATGTACAGTGATATTATCTTATCATCAGTGAAACTTGAAAAAAGTCAGCATAGTGGAGAGACCATCGCAACTGTAATGTGAGAGCGGGTAAATAAAATTCCATGACAGAGATATCTTCCAAGTAAATAGTAGACTTCTGACCTCTCCCCTTTTATCTACCCAAAGACTATTGCATTCATTCCATGTGAAGCCAACAAACAGAAAATAAAAAGAATAGACCATAGTAAATGTAATGTGAGAGCAAGTAAAAATGCCGGACAGGCATTTTCTACGCAGTGATATCTTTACATTTACTATGGTCTATTCTTTTTATTTTCGTCTGTTTCCCCTAATGAATCAAATAGTTATTATCCGGAGGGTTTTTAAACACATTCTAGTATTCATAATGTCCCCGACAGGATAAAATTTTAATATTTTGAAGTTCGTCAATTTCATAAACTAAGCGATTTGCTTCATCAATTCTTCTTGAATATCCAGGACGATATTTTAATTTTTCTGGCTTTCCAGTTCCCTTCATGGCTCCATTTGCTCGTATATCTTTTAAAAGAGAGTTAATTCTTTTCATTGTTTTCTTGTCCTGAATCTGCCAATAAAGATAATCCTCAAATGCTTCCTTTGTAAAAGTGAAATCATTCATCTGCCATGCGCTCCAGTTCTTCCATAGACTTTATGACAACTTCCCCTTGTTTTAATTGTGCGAAACTCCTATCTAGTTTTGCTAAATATTCTGCATTACGCTTTGCTCTTTGAAGTTCATTATATTCCTGTTCCGAAATAACAACTACATTTTTATTTTCTTTCCTTGATACGACAATGGTTTCACCGTTAAATGCTAAATCAAAATATTTTTTTATATTTGCCCTAAGATCCATTTGCTTTGTTGCTATCATATATATCTCCTTTCTGTACCAAAAAAAGTACGGTTTTTAGTACCTTTATTTTATTATATTATGCTCGAAGAATCAATGGATTATTAAAAAATTCATAAAATCCAGAGGAATTCTTAAATTACATAACAGCCAAGTCATTGAAATAGCCAATCTGTTCTGTCCTCCCCCTCAGCCTGTCCGAAAACCTTATTTTTAGGCATAAATTTAGCCCCTTTCCTTCATCTGTGACATTGAAAACTGAATAAAATACACAGGATGAAGAAAGAGGCTTATGCCTGTTCCATCAATTCCATCAT
>NZ_VULP01000026.1:0-43228 GCF_009697165.1 Anaerobutyricum soehngenii
TCGGCTGTTTGAAAAAATTCTGAAATGCCGTATCAAGATGCCTGAGTGATTGTTGTAATGCGATACTATCTGCTTCCTTTAAAAATCTGTATTCTTCTGTTTTCTTCATTGCAGCCATTTCTTTTGCACAAATGGTATATGTTACGTTTGTCTTGTTCTCCTCATACTGCCGAATCTTTCTATCAAGCCAATGATTGTATACCATTCTCACACAGCCAAAAGTCTTAGCAAACAAAATCCTCTGTTCATCATTGGGATATATTCTGAATTTATATGCTCTGTTTGCCACCATGCCACTTCCTTTTCCTCGAAAACCCACCTGTGATATTTGAACACAAGCGCAAGATGATAGTATAGTAAGAATACTAAATGTGCGTTATTATCTCAATTTATTGTATCTCAATTTTTTATTATCCGACTAAAGATACTATACTATAATCAGGATGCTCTATCAAGCAGGTAGCAGACGCAATTCATCTCCCACCTTAGAGGTCGGAGTCTTCTTGCTAGAAAAGGATAAACTGTTGCGTTATAAAAGTTGTTCTGATTCAATCCGGCAGCTACCCAGTCTTCTCTTGTTCCGGTATATCTGATTGTTTTTATCGGTTTATAATCTGTAAAAATCTTTCACCAATCGCTGCACTTTTAGGAAGTGTTACCGTTTCAAGACTTTTACATTCGGCAAATGCACGCTTTCCAATGCTGGAAACACCCTCATTTACTACAAGTTCTTTTAGTTTCTCGCAGCTACAAAATGCTTCCTCGCCAATTGATTTTACTGTGCCCGGAATATTTAATGATGTCACTCCGTTACAACCCTGGAATGCACTGTTACCAATAACAGTAACATTCTCAGGCAATACAATGCTTTCTAAACTACTACAATGATAAAATGCTACTTTACCTATACTGAAAACTTTTGAAAAATCAAACTTTTTCAAACTTGTACATCCATAAAAAGCACTTTCCCCTATTGATAAGCTACCCTGTATATCTGCTTCGGTAAGCTTAGTACAATTCAAAAAAGCATAATTTCCAAGTAATGCCATATCTGATTCTTTTACTTTTACACTTCCAAGATTTGTACATCCCTCAAATGCATTCTTACTTACTGCAAGATTTCCTGTAAATTCTACACTTTCAAGACCAGTGCAATCTTTAAATGCACATTCACCAAGCTGAAGCACTTTTTTACCAGTAGCATTTACTGCACCTGTTGCTGTGATACTTTTAATTTGCTTACATCCTTCAAAAGCAGAATTGCTAATCTCAGAAAGCACTCCCTTTATCGTAACAGTCTTAAGATTTGGGTAATTAGTAAAGTTTCTTTCTCCAAGAATCTGCTCTGTAGTCGCTGTATTTAAGATACTCATCCGCATCTTAAATACGCTCCCAAGCCACATCTGGGATATGGTATGGTTTCTTTTTTCTGACTATGCTAAATCCACAGTTGGACAACGTGGAATGTACCAGAAGGATATGACTTTCCGGGAAATTAAAGTCTAAAGGATTGACGAATTCTTCTGGGGAAACCCCCTTATTTTTTCTACACAAAATCTTGATTTCATCTGGCGCCAAAGAACAGAAAAGCAGAAATTTAATATAGAATAAAATGTGATGTCGGAGCAAGTAAAAATGCCGGTCAGGCATTTTCTACACCGCGACCATCTTCACAATTCATTCTATATTAAATTTCTGCTTTTCGTTTCTTTAGTTCATCAAATCAGGATTTAAAAACTACCTCTCTTATGACATCATCCATCCAAATACATAACGGAGTGACAAAAAACCATATAATAAGAAATGGAATACAAATCTGCCCCCGGTAATTAAAAGGCACTTTTGAGTAATCCCATACATGAAGTTTCAAATAAATATTCACAATGACACCAGTTAAATATTCATAAGAAATAATAATAAGACTTCCCAGTATCATTTGCAAAAGAAAAGAGGGATGCCATTTTTTACCTTCATTTAATAAGCCAATTGTATAGAAAGATAATCCACCACAAATAATCATAGATATATGAGAATAACCCCGGTATAGAATCTCAAAATTAAAATATACCATCCCACCAAAACTAATAAGAAATAATGGCTGCACTATTTTTGTTACCACAAAATGTCTCATTCTCTGCCGCTCCTAAAACACAATTTTTATCTCAGTCGAGAAGACTCCCACCTCTTTCAGGTGGTGAATGACAGCAAATTTGTCTCAATGGGAGTCCAATATCCGACTGAGATAAACGCTCCGCGAGGATGCGCAGTGATTCTGTAAAGAATATGTCAGCTTACGCTGACCAGAATCACGCGCCAAGTCTCGCGGCTGCTCGACTTGAATGTGAATAGTATTGGCAGAGTGGAATTTTCTATACGAAAAAAGAAAAAAGAAGATATCCCAAATGCGCCTTCGGAGCGTGTTTAAGATGCGGATAAGCATCTTAAATACAGCGACTACAGAGCAGATGGGATATCTTCTTTTTTCTTTTTTCGTCTACACCAAATCCACAAATTAGGATTATAGTACTTTGGAAAGAAATTCCTGTGTTCTTGCTTCTTTCGGATTATCAAAGATATCCTCCGGTGTTCCCTGTTCAAGAATTCTTCCCTCATCCATGAACATAACGCGGGTTCCAACTTCTTTTGCAAATCCCATCTCGTGGGTTACTACTGCCATTGTCATTCCCTGATCGGCAAGGTTTTTCATTACTTCTAAAACTTCCCCTACCATTTCCGGGTCAAGGGCGGATGTTGGTTCATCAAAGAGCATCATTTTCGGCTTCATCGCAAGAGAACGAACGATGGCAATTCTCTGCTTTTGTCCACCAGATAACTGTCCCGGATAAGCATCTGCTTTTTCTTCTAAGTTAACTAATTTAAGAAGTCTAAGAGCTTCTTCTTTTGCTTCTTCTGGCTTCATTAACTTCAGACGTACCGGTGCAAGTGTAATATTTTCCATGATCGTCTTATGTGGGAAAAGGTTGAAATGCTGAAATACCATTCCCATATGCTGACGCACTTTATTAATGTCTGTTTTTGGATCTGTAATATCAATGCCATCAAAGATAATCTGTCCGGATGTCGGACGCTCTAAGAGGTTCATACAGCGTAAAAATGTAGACTTACCGGAACCGGATGGTCCAATGATAACTATTTTTTCACCAGGAGCAATATGTTCATTAATATCATTCAATACCTGATGACTTCCAAAAGATTTATATAAATTTTTAACGGATATCACTTTCTCTCAGTCTCCTTTCCAGTTTGCCCATAAGCCATGTAAAGAACATAACAATTACAAGATAAATAACCGCTACAATTAATAACGGTAGCATTGCATCATAAGTTATACCACGTATAATATCCCCGCCTCTGGTTAATTCGTTAAGACCGATATAACCACAGATGGATGTTTCTTTTAATAATGTGATCATTTCATTTACCAATGCCGGCAGACAGTTTTTGATTGCCTGTGGCATGATAATCTGTAACATGGTATCTGTATAGCCAAGTCCTAAGGAACGTCCTGCTTCCATCTGTCCTTTATCAACAGACATAATACCTGAACGGAAAATTTCTGCAACATACGCCCCAGAATTCACACCAAATGTAATAACCGCTACCATAACTTTATTGTTAGAAGATGCTAAAACAATAAAGAACATGATCAATAACTGTACCATCGTTGGCGTACCACGAATAACTGTCAGATACACTCGACAGATCAGGTCTGCCAGCTTGATCAGAAAACTTCCAAAGCCTTTGCTCTGATCTTCTTTCAGCTGATCGTGTGTTGTACGGATTACCGCAATGACTGCTCCAAGAACTAATCCAAGAATCAATGCAAGGAACGTTACTTCCAATGTTACTTTAAGACCATCTGTAATGTACTTCCAACGCTGCTCTGCAATAAAGTCCAATATAAACTTTGCTTTTATGCCTGAAAACCACTCACTCAAAATCTCAACCTTCTCTTTCTTAAATATTCATTCGTATTTACCTGTTACTTTATAAAACAAAAGAGTACCCGGGACAACTGCCCCGGGTATGGAAAGCGGTATACACTGCTTCCTGCTTTTTCATATCATAGCTACAATCTCCATAACTATGTATAATTATTTGATGTATTTGTCAAGAATCTTCTGGATAGTTCCATCTTCTTTCAGCTCTTTTAATGCTCCGTTTACTGCGTTAAGTAAATCAGTATTGCCTTTCTGAATCGCTGCTGCATAATCTTCCTGAACATAATCTGTATCAAGAATCTGTAAACCATCTGTTGTCTCAACGAAAGACTTCGCTGGCTGGTTATCAATGATTACTGCATCAATCTTACCGCTTGTAAGAGCCATCACTGCGTCTGCACCTTTATTGTATTCTTCTACGTTTTCTTCGCCAAAGTCATCTTTTGCGTAGATGTCACCAGTTGTTGCTAACTGTACACCAATCTTTTTACCTTTTAAGTCATCAATAGACTTAATAGAAGAACCGTCTTTTACGATAACGGACTGAATACCTGTTGCATAGCTGTCAGAGAAATCAACAGACTGCTTTCTCTCATCTGTTACAGTCATACCTGCAAGACCTAAGTCTGCTTTACCGGACTGTACTGCTGTGATGATAGAGTTAAATTCCATATCCTGAATCTCTAACTTCAGTCCTAATTTATCTGCGATCGCTTTTGCAATCTCAGCATCAATACCAACGATATCATTACCTTCATAATATTCATATGGTGGGAATGTCGCATTGGTTGCCATTGTTAACACACCATCTTTTGCTGTCTTTACTGTAGCTGTTCCATTAGCAGAAGTACTGGATTCTGCTGACTTTTTGTCGTTGCTGCTACCGCATCCAGCTAACATAGATACAGACATAACAACTGCAAGCGCAACGGCTGCTAATTTTTTCATCTTCATGTTTCTCTCTCCTTTGTTTCATTTCATTACAAGTTTTTCTAAAAAAATTTGCGTATTGTAAGAAAGCCACGCAAAGCTTTCTTCTAAATATAAAAAATACCACAAACCGAATAAAAACACAAGTGCTTCCTGCATATTCTTTGAATAAATATTCATCAAACTTACTTTGAATTAATAAAATGAACATGTACTATGCATTTTTATACTTTTCTTCGGATATCCGGAAGCTGCGCTAATACAATCGCAATAAACATAAGTACACAGCCGATCAATTCTCTTGTTGTAAGAACCTGATGCAGGAATACATATCCTGAAAGTGCAGAAAATACAGATTCCAAACTTAAAATAAGTGCTGCTACTGTTGGATTCAACCCCTTCTGTCCTACAATCTGCAAAGTATAACCTACTCCGGTTGACATAATACCTGTATAAAGAATCGGTCCTGCCGCACTTAAAATCATTGCTATGCTCGGATTTTCAAATAGAAGCATGAACACAGCACCAAGTATCCCACCGGTAAGGAACTGGATACAGGACATTTTTACACCATCTACAAATGGATTATAATGATCGATTGCAAGAATCTGGCCTGCATACAAGACCGAACAGCATAAAATAAGTGCATCTCCTCTTTGTATCGTCAATTTCTGTGTAATACATAAAAAATATAATCCTGCTAATGCAATGACTACACCGATCCATGTAAGAATTCCGCAATATTTCTTAAAGAACAAACCGATAAGCGGTACGATAATGATATAAAATGTTGTGATAAATCCAGCTTTTCCTACTGTCGTATACTGAATTCCTGTCTGCTGAAAACAGTTGGCAAAAAACAGAAAAATACCACAGACAATGCCGCCTTCTATAAGCTGTTTGTTTTTCCAACTTAGTCTTTGTTTCTCCTCCGTCTCTATATGAAGAATATTCTCAGAATTCACTACATCTGCACTTTCATTCTGACTTTTTTTCCGGATACCGTCAAGTACTATAATAACCGGGATCAAAAACAAACCACCGATTACAGAGCGCAGGCAAATAAATGTAAATGGCCCGATATAATCCATACTTACACTTTGTGCCACAAAAGCCGCACCCCAGATCATGGCTGTCAGAAACAGAAAAAATGTATTTCGCAATTTATGTGTCTTCACTTGCGCTTTCATTTGTGCTTTCATCTTCCATCAACCTCTTTTCCTCTCAAATTCTTCTGCAAATAGCAAAGATAGGACAGATTATACTCCAATCTCATATCAGAGACAAGATTTTTCTTCCTTTTTCCTTGCCAGTTATCATATTTTCATGTAGAATATTCATTTAGAACACTTTTAGAAATTATATAATCAGGAGGAAGTTTTATGGCTCAATTATGGGGCGGACGATTTACAAAAGAAACCGATAAACTGGTTTACAATTTTAATGCGTCCATCAATTTTGATAAGAAGTTTTATAAACAGGATATGGAAGGAAGTATTGCTCACGTAAAGATGCTTGCTAGTGTTGGTATCCTCACAGAAGAAGAAAGAGATCAGATCATTACCGGTATCGAAGGTATTCTTCGTGATGTAGAGAATGGTTCTCTTATTATTACGGAAGAATATGAAGATATCCACAGTTTTGTAGAGGCTGTACTTACAGAGCGTATTGGCGATGTCGGAAAGAAGCTTCATACAGGAAGAAGCCGAAACGATCAGGTTGCTCTTGATATGAAGTTATATACAAGACAGGAGCTTCTTTCTATCAGAGAGCTTGTTCTTGAACTGATCAAGACATGCCAGACTTTAATGGAAGAAAATATTCACACCGTTATGCCTGGATTTACTCATTTACAGAAGGCACAGCCGTTAACACTCTCTCACCATGTCGGTGCATACATGGAAATGTTTAAAAGAGATTATTCCCGCTTAAGTGACATTTATGACCGCATGAATTACTGTCCGTTGGGTTCCGGTGCATTAGCAGGAACTACCTATCCATTAGACAGAGAAATGACGGCAGAACTTCTTGACTTTTATGGCCCTACTTTAAACAGCATGGATTCTGTATCTGACAGAGACTATGTTATCGAACTGTTAAGTGCACTTTCTACAATTATGATGCATTTAAGCCGTTTTTGTGAAGAAATCATTCTCTGGAATTCTAATGAGTACCGTTTCATTGAGATTGATGATGCTTACAGTACCGGAAGCAGTATTATGCCACAGAAAAAGAACCCGGATATTGCAGAATTAATCCGCGGAAAAACTGGTCGTGTTTATGCAGCTTTAACATCTATTTTAACTACTATGAAAGGAATCCCTCTGGCATATAACAAAGATATGCAGGAGGATAAAGAACTCACTTTTGATGCATATGACACTGTAAAGGGCTGCCTTGCTCTCTTTAACGGTATGTTAAAGACAATTACTTTCCATAAAGACATCATGGAGCAGAGTGCCAAACATGGCTTTACAAACGCTACCGATGCAGCAGATTACCTTGTAAATCATGGGGTTCCATTCCGCGATGCTCATGGAATCGTGGGACGTCTTGTACTGTATTGTATTGACAAAGGAATTGCTCTTGATGATATGAGTCTTGAAGAATATAAAGCAATCAGTCCTGTATTTGAAAATGACATTTATGAGGCAATTGATGTTCATACTTGTGTTGACAAGAGAAATACTATCGGTGCCCCAGGTCCAAAAGCAATGGAACAGGTCATCGCGATCAATAAAAAATGGATTGAAGAACACGAAGAGTAAACAGGGAGAATAACTATGAAACATTCAAAAAAGTCACATAAAGAGGGACGAGGAAGTTTTTCCGGCCGTATCGGCTATGTGCTGGCCGTTGCCGGTTCTGCTGTAGGTCTTGGAAACATCTGGCGTTTTCCATACCTCGCTGCAAAATATGGAGGAGGAATCTTTCTTTTAGTTTATCTCCTTTTAACTGTATCTTTTGGATATGTTCTTATTATGTCCGAAACAGCTCTTGGGCGTATGACTAAAAAAAGTCCGGTAGGTGCATTTGCTTCTTTTGGTAATAGCTTTCCTTTTAAACTTGGAGGCTGGCTCAATGCGGTTATTCCTATCCTGATCGTTCCTTATTATAGTACGATCGGCGGATGGGTTATCAAATATCTTGCTGAATATCTAAAAGGAAATGTGCAAGAAGTTGCACAGGATGGCTACTTTACCGGATTCATCACAGATTCTTTTCAAACAGAACTGTGGTTCCTTGTTTTTGCAGTCCTGATCTTTATTATCATCCTTGGCGGCGTAAGAAATGGAGTAGAACGAATGTCTAAAATCATGATGCCGATTCTTGTACTTTTAGCAATCGTTGTAACAATTTATTCCGTTACACGTCCGGGCGCATTAGCCGGAGTAAAGTATTTCTTAATTCCTAACATGAAGAATTTTTCTTTTATGACAATTGTTGCTGCAATGGGTCAGATGTTTTATTCTCTTTCCATTGCTATGGGAATCCTTTACACCTACGGTTCTTATACAGATAAAGATATGGATCTTGAACAATCCACAACACAGATTGAAATCTTTGATACAGGGATTGCAATACTTGCCGGATTAATGATCATTCCTGCTGTTTTCTCTTTCTCTGGTGGAAATCCTGAAAACTTACAGGCCGGACCATCCCTCATGTTTATTACTTTACCAAAAGTATTTGCCAGTATGGGAATCGGTACCGCAGCTGGTATCCTGTTCTTTGTACTCGTGCTGCTGGCAGCTCTTACAAGTGCAGTATCTTTAATGGAAACCTGTGTATCTACTTTTGCAGATGAATTTCACTGGAGCCGTAAAAAATGTTGTGTATTCATGGCTGTTGTTATGATTGTTCTTGGTTCCGCATCTTCTATGGGATACGGTGCCCTTGATTTCATTCAGATCTTCGGAATGGCATTCCTTGATTTCTTTGATTTCCTTACAAACTCTGTAATGATGCCGCTTGCTGCTTTAGCAACCTGCTTCTTAATCCTCAGGGTTGTTGGATTTAAGAAAATCTCAGAAGAAATCGAACAGTCTTCTTCTTTCCGCAGAAAGAAGTTATACACTGTCTTCCTTAAATATTTCGCACCAATCTGCCTGATTATTATTTTGTGCAGTTCTATCGCGAATGTATTAGGAATTATTTCTATGTAAACTCAATACAGACAAAAACCGGGGAAATCATATACTTCCCCGGTTTTTATTATTATTTTATTGCCCATCTCATTTTTGTAGATCTTGCTCTGCCGTTTCGATGGCATTCTTCTTTTGAAGGGCGGATGACATTCTTTGCCACCTCACTCCATAACCCTTCCTTCTGCTGTCTTTTCCAGATTTTCTTTACTAACCTGTCCTCTCCGGAATGGAACGTGAGAATCGCTACACGTCCGCCCGGTGCAAGTATATGTGGTAACTTTTCTAAGAATTCTTCTAGTACTTCAAATTCGCTGTTTACATCAATGCGAAGTGCCTGAAAGGTTCTCTGGCAAGTCTTCTTGATGGTATCCTTTTTTTCTTTATCATCTGGCAGAAATACAAGCGCTCTTTCAATAACTTCTTTTAGCTGTCCTGTCGTATCGATTTGTTCTCCTTGACGAAATGTCTTCATAATCTCTTTTGCAATCTGTTCTGCATAAGGCTCATCTGCATTCTCACGCAGCATACCTTCTATTTCATCTCTGGTTAATTCTCTTAACCGTTCTGCTGCAGAAATTCCCTTATCCGGATTCAAACGAAGATCCAAAGGCCCTTCTACTTTATAAGAAAAGCCTCGTTCCGGATTATCAATCTGCATGGAGGATACCCCAAGATCGGCTAATACAAAATCAAATAATCCATGTTCTTCCGCTACAAGATCAATGTTGCGGAAATTCTGCTGTATAATCGTTAAAATGTCTTCCCCATATCCTGCTTTCCTTAAACGATCCGTTGTTTTTACAATTTCAATCGGATCCACATCCAATCCATAGATATGTCCTTCGCCTTGGAGACATTCTAACATCTTTCTTGTATGTCCTCCGTATCCAAGTGTACAGTCTAATCCTTTTTGTCCCGGCTGGATCTGTAAAAAATCCAAAATCTCCTGCACACAAATAGATATATGCATTCCCGCCGGAGTACTTCCTTTACGGATTACTTTCTCAATCGTATCTTTATACTTTTCCGGCTGCAGTTCTTTATATTTCTCTTCAAACTTTCTTGGATGCGTTCCTTTATAACGCACTCGTCTTTTATGTGGTTTTTCTAATTCTTTATTTTCTTCCATAGGAACCCCCTGTATAATTTATATATTCTCATAATCTCTTGTATTCCATCTTATGAGACATCTTTTTATTCTTATATCATGATAACACAGGTTAACGAACAGAAACAACAAAATCATTCAATACATATTTGTTTTTTCTTCATCCATACATAGGCAATCACACAGATTATTACAGAAAGAAGGGAACCTCCTACTGTAGCCAATCCCATCGGAAAAAGACTGGAAAATACTTTAGCTGTAATATACACTCCCGGTATTCTTACAAGAAGAATCGCTATAATGTTATGGATAAAGGAAAGTTCTGAATGTCCACAGGCACAAAAGTAACCACTGAAACTGAAATGGATACCTGCAAATATACAGTCAAATATATATCCCCTGATATACTGGGAACCAAGTACTATTACTTTTGCATTTTCTGTGAACAAGCCAACTACCGGTCCTGCAATAAACTGCATGATAATTGATATCATTACACCAAACCCTACGGTAATCAGCACTGCATAATAAAGTATCCTCTGTGCTCTTTCCCTCTTACCTGCACCGATATTCTGCGCTCCAAGTGCAGATACAGTAGAAAGCATAGAAGATGGTACCAGAAAGAGGAAACTGATGATTTTTTCTACAATTCCTACCGCCGCAGCAGTATCGAGTCCCCGCCTGTTTGCAATAATAGTGATAATTATAAAAGCAATTTGGATAAATCCATCCTGCATCGCGACAGGAATACCAATTTTTAATAATCGTTTTATTGTTTTCCTGTCTATCTTAAAATCATTTTTGGAAAGAGAAATTCCTGTCTTTTTTTTCATAATAACGACAAGAGCAATCAGTACACTGATTGTCTGTGAGCAAGTCGTTCCTAATGCTGCTCCCGCTGCCCCCATATGCAGTCCGCCAATAAAAAGATAATCTAAAATAATATTTATAGCACAGGCTGCTGCAATAAAGTACATCGGGCTTTTAGAATCTCCTATTCCTCTAAAAATAGAACTGATAATATTATAGGCAGTAATAAAAGGAATTCCCAGAAAACAGATGGTAAGATAAATAACTGTTTCAGGAACTGCTTCCTGCGGTGTTGACATCATGCCGACAATGGGTTTGATAAAAAATAAAAGACCTGCTGCTCCTGCAATTGCCAGCATCATAAAAAGGGTGACTGTATTCCCGATATCTTTGGCTGCTTTTTTCTTATTGCCTGCCCCAATCGCCTGTCCGATATTAACCGTTGCTCCCATAGCAAGACCAACGATCATTACCGTAATCATATGCATTACCTGGCTGCCGATAGATACTGCCGTTATACTCGAAATATCTTCAAACTGTCCGATAATAAACAAGTCGGCCATACCGTAAAGCGTCTGTAAAAAATAGGATAATAAATAGGGCAGAGAAAAATATAAAATACTCTTCAAAACACTGCCCGTCGTTAAGTTCTTCTCCATTGTAAATTTTCTCCCTCTTATTCTTCTCTTATTCTTTTTCCTGCGGAATCAAATTTACATCAAGCTGTTCAAATGGAATAGCAATATTGTTATTGTCAAATTCTTCTTTAATTTCTTCCAATACTCTCCAACGTGATTCCCAATAATCCTCTGTTTTTACCCAGTAACGAATCCCTATATCTATAGAACTTGCCTGAAATTCATTTACGTAAATTTTAACCGGCTCATCTGTAATTCTTGCCGGTTCTTTTTCTATTAAAGCATTTAATACTTTTCTGACTTTTTTGATATCTTCACTATATTCAATACCGACATTCAGATCAACACGTCGTTTTTCCTGATAAGTTACATTCGTAATACTAGCATTTGATAAATTTCCATTTGGTATCATGATCGCTTTATTGTCTACACTTAAAAGCTTTGTATACATAATTCCAATTGCCTGTACGGTTCCTTCTTTCCCAGAGTTTCCCTCAATAATGTAATCCCCAACCTGAAATGGTTTTAATAATAACAAAATAACACCACCGGCAATATTCGACAGTGAACCCTGTAAAGAAAGACCAAGAGCAAGACCGGCAGAACCAAGTAATGCCACAATAGATGAGGCTGCTACGCCAATCTTTGTTACCGCCATAAAAATAACAAGTACCTTACCGCCAATCTTAATAAAAGAAAGCAGGAAGGTCTGCAGCGTTGTATCCATAATCGAACGCTCAAAAATCTTATGTGCCATTTTTACCACATAGGATACGATTTTAAAACCGATAAATAAAATCAGCAGTGCCCCGATAAT
The DNA here is from genome assembly GCF_009697165.1 of Anaerobutyricum soehngenii. NCBI lineage: Bacteria > Bacillati > Bacillota > Clostridia > Lachnospirales > Lachnospiraceae > Anaerobutyricum > Anaerobutyricum soehngenii. The sequence continues at coordinate 12,414 of NZ_VULP01000026.1, forward strand.
GTCACCACAAAAATCTGCCAGTTTCACTCCTGTTTTACCAAGGTATTCATAGATAAGTGAGTGAGCAAAAGACTTCAATGAAGCTGCTTCTAACAACATAAAAACCTCCTAAAAAAAGAAAAATGATATACCCCTGACATCGCTTTGGAGCGTGTGTTTAAAATACGGGAAAGCATCTTAAACATAGCGGCTGTAAAGCAGATGGGATATATCATTTTTTTATCTCAGTCGAGAAGACTCCCACCTCTTTCAGGTGGTGAGTGACGGCTCGACTTGAATTTTCGTCTATATCAAATCTACAAATCCGAATTTATTTTGCTGTGATATATCCCTGTGCTGTTAATAATTCTGCACAAAGTACAGCTCCGCCGGCTGCGCCACGTACTGTATTATGAGATAATCCTACAAATTTATAATCAAACATTGTATCTTCTCTTAAACGTCCCATGGAAATTCCCATTCCATTTTCAAAATCAATGTCTAATTTAACCTGTGGGCGATTATCTTCTTCCATGTAACGAATAAACTGTTTTGGTGCACTTGGAAGTTCCAGCTCCTGTGGAAGTCCCTTAAAGTTTTCCCAACGATCGATGATTTCTTCTTTTGTTGGTTTCTTTTCAAAGTTCACGAATACAGCAGCAGTATGTCCATCAAGTACAGGTACACGAATGCACTGTGTTGTAATTAATGGAGCGGCTGCCTTTTCAATCTTACCATCTACAACTTTACCAAATAATCTTAATGGTTCCTGTTCGGATTTTTCTTCTTCTCCTCCGATAAATGGGATGATATTCTCTACCATTTCCGGCCAGTCTTTAAATGTCTTTCCTGCTCCGGAAATTGCCTGATATGTTGTTGCAACTACTTCTTTAGGACCAAACTCTTTTAAGGCAAAAAGTGCAGGCGCATAGCTCTGAATAGAGCAGTTCGGTTTTACTGCTACAAATCCTCTCTTTGTTCCAAGACGCTTTTTCTGCGCTTCGATTACTTCAAAATGTTCTGGATTGATTTCTGGTACAACCATCGGTACATCCGGTGTCCATCTGTGTGCACTGTTGTTAGAAACAACTGGTGTTTCTGTCTTTGCATATGCATCTTCGATCGCACGAATCTCTTCTTTGCTCATATCTACAGCACTGAATACGAAATCTACTTCAGAAGCCACTTTTTCTACTTCGTTTACGTTCATTACTACAATGTTCTTTACTGCTTCCGGCATTGCTTTGTGCATTTTCCATCTTCCGCCTACTGCTTCTTCGTATGTTTTACCTGCAGAACGTGGACTTGCTGCAATTGCTACTACTTCAAACCATGGGTGATTCTCTAAAAGAGAGATAAATCTCTGTCCTACCATTCCTGTACCGCCAAGGATACCTACTTTTAATTTCTGATCCATTTTCCTATGTCACCTTTCTATAAATTATCTATGTTTATCTCAGTCGAGAAGACTCCCACCTCTTTCAGGTGGTGAGTGACAGCAAATTTGTCTCAGTGGGAGTCCAATCTCCGACTGAGATAAACGCTCCGCGAGGATGCGCAGTGATTCTGTAAAGAATATGTCAGCTTACGCTGACCAGAATCACGCGCCAAGTCTCGCGGCAGCTCGACTTGAATTACCTGCTATTTATTTAATAACTCTTACTTTGAGTACGCCTTCGATATCTGTGATATGCTGTACAGATCCTTCTGTAATCTGAGAATCCACATCAAAAATTGCGTATGCATAATCACCTTTTGTCTTATTACTCATTTCTGTAATATTAATGTTATCTTTTGCAAATGCCCCTGTAAAACGAGTCAGCATGTTTGGAATATTTCTATGCAAAATAGAAATACGTCCCTGTGTCTGGCATACACCAAGCTGTGTATTTGGATAGTTTACAGAGTTTGTGATATTACCATTTTCCAGATAATCCATAAGCTGTTCTACTGCCATCTCTGCACAGTTATCTTCAGATTCTTCTGTTGAAGCTCCAAGATGAGGGAAGGCAATCACTCCATCTACTCCAGCTACCTTTGGTGTAGGGAAGTCTGTTACATAATGCGCCAGCTTGCCATTCTCTAATGCAGCTACTAAAGCATCTTCATCTACAAGACCATTACGTGCAAAGTTTAGGATCACTGCATCTTTTTTCATCTTTGCAATGCCTTCTGCACTAATCATGTTCTTTGTACTGTCTAACAGTGGAACATGGATTGTGATAAAATCACAGTTTTCAAAAATCTCATCGATAGAAGATACATGATGTACCGCTCTTGATAAATTCCATGCAGACTTTACAGATAAAAATGGATCATATCCATAAACTTCCATATTTAAGTTGTGTGCTGCATTCGCTACGAGAACACCAATTGCTCCAAGACCGATAACACCAATCTTTTTATTCTGAATTTCTCTTCCGGCAAATGCTTTTTTTGCTTTTTCCATTGCCTTTGTGATATTTGGGTCTTCTTTATTCTCTTCCACCCATTTGTTACCACCGATCAAATCACGTGATGCCAATAACATTCCTGCGATAACCATTTCTTTTACTCCGTTTGCATTCGCTCCCGGTGTGTTAAATACAACAATTCCTTTATCAGAATAATCTGCGATAGGAATATTATTTACTCCTGCACCTGCTCTTGCAACAGCTAAAAGATTCGGCACGTCCTGCATATCATGCATAGCAGCACTTCTTACTAATACGGCATCGGCCTCCTGTAATTCTTCTACCTGTTTATATTCTTCTGTAAAAAGAGAAGTTCCGCATGCTGAAATCGGATTTAAGCATTTATACTGAAACATTATATATCTTCCTTTCTGATTTTTAATTTATTTTAATTCACTCTTTTTCTTTTCTAAATCTTCTTCATTGAAAGCATCGCTGATCGAACCGCCCGGTGCTACCATTGGCCATACTTTATCATCACTGTCAATGATACAGTCAAGTAAATACGGTTCATTAGAATCAACTGCTTCTTTAAAAGCAGTCTCAAATTCTTCAATCGTCTCTACACGCTTTGCCTTTGCTCCCATTGCTTCTGCAACCTTTACAAAACCTACTTTATCATAAAGAGTTGTAGAAGAATAGCGCTGTTCATAAAAAAGATTCTGCCACTGGCGAACCATACCGAGTACATGGTTATTAACGACTACTTCTATTACCGGAATCTCAGAACGGGTTGCTGTTGCAATCTCATTCATATTCATTCGGAAGCAGCCATCTCCAGCAATATTTACTACTACTTTATCCGGGCATCCGCACTTTGCACCGATTGCAGCGCCGAGTCCATATCCCATTGTTCCAAGACCACCGGAAGTAAGGAACTGACGAGGAGATTTATATTTATAATACTGTGCCGCCCACATCTGATGCTGTCCAACTTCTGTTGTAATGATCGCATCTCCTTTGGTAAGCTCATAAATCTTCTCAATAAGTCCCGGACCAGAAAGACGTTCCTGATGATAAGTCATCGGATATTTTGCTTTCATATCCTGAATCTCTTTCATCCATTCTTCATGATGCTGCTGATTAATTCTTCTATTTAAAATAGAAAGTACTGCTTTTACATCACCGATGATCGCGGTATCAATTAAAATATTTTTATTCACTTCTGCCGGATCAATATCAATCTGGATAATCTTTGCATGACTGGCAAATGTTTTGGCATTACCATAGACACGGTCACTGAAACGTGTACCAATCGCAATCAATACGTCTGCTTTTGATACTCCAATATTTGATGTCTTTGTTCCATGCATACCAAGCATTCCTGTATACGCTGGATCTTCTCCCGGAAAAGTACCCTTTCCCATAAGCGTATCACAAACCGGTGCATCAATCTTTCTAACAAACTCCCGAACCTGCTCGCTGGCATCGGATAAAATACATCCACCACCAAGAAGAACATATGGCTGTTTTGCTGCCTCAATCATCTCGATTGCTTCTTTTACACTCTTTTCTTTGATTGTCTCACAAACTGGATGAATCACTGGTGGAGTCATTGATTCAAAGTAAGTTTTTGCTGCTGTAACATCTTTTGTGATATCGACTAAAACCGGACCTTTTCTTCCGGATTGTGCAATCTGGAAAGCCTCACGAATCGTATCCGCAAGTTTTTCAACATCCTTTACAATATAATTATGCTTTGTAACAGGCATTGTCACTCCTTTGATATCAATCTCCTGGAAAGAGTCCTTTCCAAGAAGACTGACACCAACATTCGCTGTAATTGCCACAACCGGAATAGAATCCATATAAGCAGTTGCCAGCCCGGTCACAAGATTTGTTGCCCCCGGACCGGATGTAGCCATACATACTCCTACTTTTCCTGTTGCTCTGGCATAACCGTCTGCTGCATGAGAAGCTCCCTGCTCATGAGAAGTAAGAACGTGATGGATTTTATCACTTTGTTTATATAATTCATCGTAAATATTTAAAATAGCACCACCCGGATAACCGAAAACGGTGTCCACCCCCTGCTCCTTTAAACATTCTAATACGATTTCTGAACCATTAAGAACCTGCTTCATTATAAATTACCCTTTCCAATTATTTTAACTGGTCAACATCCAAAACTGCTCCTCTGTTTCCGGAAGTAACAAGTGCGGCATAACGACGAAGATAACCATCTGTAATCTTTGGTTCTCTTGGCTGCCATTTTTCTTTTCTCTTTGCTAATTCCTCATCTGTAACATCTACATTCAAGCTATTATTCGGAATATCGATCTTAATGATATCTCCTTCTTCAATTAATGCGATTGGTCCACCAACGGCTGCTTCCGGAGATACATGTCCGATGGAAGCTCCTCTGGATGCACCGGAGAAACGTCCGTCTGTAATTAAAGCAACAGAATCACCAAGTCCCATTCCTGCGATTGCAGAGGTAGGATTTAACATCTCTCTCATTCCAGGACCGCCCTTTGGTCCTTCATAGCGAATGACAACAACATCTCCAGGAACAATATCTCCACCTTTAATTGCTTTAATCGCATCTTCCTCGCAGTCAAATACTCTTGCCGGTCCTTCATGTACCATCATTTCAGGAACAACAGCAGACTGTTTTACGATACCGGTATCCGGTGCGATATTTCCTTTCAGAACAGCGATTCCACCCTGTGCCATATATGGGTTGTCAATCGGACGGATAACTTCTGGATTTAAGTTACGCACATCTTTGATATTCTCTCCTACTGTCTTTCCTGTTACTGTAATCTGATCTTCGTAAAGAAGGCCTTTTTTACTAAGTTCATTCATGACAGCATATACACCACCGGCTTCATTTAAGTCTTCCATATAAGTAGGACCTGCCGGTGCAAGATGACAAAGGTTTGGTGTCTTTGCACTGATCTCATTAGCAATATCCATGTTCAGTTCTACACCTGCCTCATGTGCGATTGCCGGAAGGTGAAGCATTGTATTGGTAGAACATCCAAGAGCCATATCTACAGTCAAGCAATTTAAGAATGCTTTCTTTGTCATGATATCACTTGGACGTACATTATTCTTTAATAATTCCATAACCTTCATACCGGCATGTTTTGCAAGGCGGATTCTCTCAGAATATACTGCCGGAATCGTACCGTTACCCTGAAGTCCCATACCAAGAACCTCTGTCATACAGTTCATGGAGTTCGCAGTATACATACCGGAGCAGGAACCGCAGGTAGGACATACTTTATTAACATACTCTTCTACTTTTTCTGCTGTCATTTTTCCGGCTTCATATGCGCCTACCGCCTCAAACATAGAGGAAAGACTTCTCTTTCTTCCATCAACATGTCCGGCTAACATCGGACCGCCGCTTACAAAAACAGTTGGCACATTAATACGTGCGGCTGCCATTAACAGTCCCGGTACGTTTTTATCACAGTTAGGAATCATAACTAATGCATCAAACTGATGTGCCTTTGCCATACATTCCGTAGAATCTGCAATCAATTCTCTTGTTACTAAGGAATACTTCATTCCTGTATGACCCATTGCAATACCATCACAGACAGCAATTGCCGGAAATACGACCGGTGTACCACCAGCCATAGCAACGCCCATCTTTACTGCCTGCGTAATCTTGTCAAGATTCATATGCCCTGGAACAATCTCGTTATAAGAACTAACGATACCTACCAAAGGTCTTTCCATTTCTTCTTTTGTATATCCTAATGCATTAAACAGGGAACGATGTGGTGCCTGCTGCATTCCTTTTTTTACATGATCACTATTCATAATTAACCTCCAAGTTTTTTAAATGCGTTCTGCGATAAGAGTTCCCATTTCTTTACATCCAACCTTTGTCATTCCCTCAGACATGATATCAACGGTACGGTATCCATCCTTTAATACCTGTTTTACCGCATGATCTACAGCATCTGCTGCCTCATCCATATTGAAGGAATAACGAAGAAGCATGGAAGCAGAAAGAATGGTTGCGATTGGATTAGCAATGTTCTGCCCTGCGATATCCGGTGCGGAGCCATGACTTGGTTCATATAATCCAAAGCTTCCTTCTTTTAAACTAGCAGAAGATAACATTCCGATAGAACCAGTTACCATGCTCGCCTCATCCGATAAAATATCTCCAAACATATTCTCTGTAAGAATAACATCAAACTGCTTTGGATCTCTTACTAACTGCATAGCACAGTTATCAACTAACATATGCTCTAACTCTACTTCCGGATAGTCCTGAGCTACCTCATTAACAACTTTTCTCCATAAACGGGAAGAATCCAATACGTTCGCTTTATCTACGCTTGTTACTTTCTTTCTTCTCTTCATAGCGATATCAAAACCGCGGACAGCAATACGGCGAATCTCTTCTTCACTGTATGTAAGTGTATCTACAGCCTTTGTCACACCATCTTCTTCAAATGTCTTTCTTTCTCCAAAGTAAAGACCACCTGTAAGTTCTCTCATAACAACGAGATCAAATCCATCTCCGATAATATCTTCTCTTAACGGACAGGCATCTTTTAATTCCTCATAAAGATAGGCCGGTCTCATATTGGCAAATAATCCAAGTCCTTTACGGATCGCAAGGAGTCCTGCTTCGGGTCTTAAATTCGCTGGAAGCTTATACCATGGAGAAGTTGTTGTGTTGCCACCGATGGACCCCATCAGCACAGCATCACAGCTTTTTGCTGTTTCTAAAGCTTCTTCTGTAAGAGGCTTTCCCGTTGCATCAATAGATGCACCACCAAGAAGAATATCTGTATAATCGAATTTCTCATTATATTTCTCTGCTACTTTATCGAGCACCTTAAGTGCTTCTGCCACGATTTCCGGACCAATTCCGTCTCCTCGGATTACACCTACTTTATAACTCATCGTTTCATCCCTTTCCTTTTTCTTCTATCTTCATACCCTTTATGAATTAAGACGCATCATTTCCTGCAAATTAATAATTCAAATACTTATGGGTATAGATACTCACGTTTCTTTATCATATCTCATTTTTCTATTATAATCAATCTTTTTTCCAGACATTCCTGTACTTTATTGCAAAATTCTCTCCATGCCTGCTCATGTTTTACATAATATTTAGGACACATTTTTCCTGTAACGTCATAATGGCGAATCACATTTTGGGAAGATAATCCATACATCTTGCAAATCCATGCTGTCAGACGCACGACAGAATCATAAGTTTTCTCATTAAACTTTCCATCCTTTCCCGGGTGACAGCACTCAATAGAAATCGTATCTTTATTTCTGTTATTCGATGCATAAGAAATCTCATTTTGTGGAATACACTGAATAATCTCTCCATCTAAGCCGACAATATAATGGCTGCTTGCCTTCGTAGTATGTGTATTTTGGAGATTATTAAAATAATCCCGATTCTCCTTTGCCGTACTACCTGGATTCGCAACATAATGAATCACTACACCTTTTACTTTTTTAAGGGCGATTCCGCTTCTGCTATATGGGTTCTTATCTAAAAAGTCTTCTGTGATTTCCGGTCTCCCACAAGGTCCATCCTCTGCGGGAAGTACTCGATTACCGGATGCTTCTCCCTTTTCCTGCTCCTGTGATGTTCCTGCTACTTTCGCCGGCATCCAAAGTAGGCTATTATGTAAAACAGAAATAAATAATGCCAAAAGAAAAACCGTAATAATCAGCTGCTTTTTATTTGACGTCTTTCTAGTTGATATCTTTCTATTTGATGTCTTTTTCTTTCCTCTGCGTTTTTTCCCAGACTTTTTCCTTTTCCTCACTTTATTATTCTTCCAGACCTGTTTCCGGTCTCTGGAAAAAAACATCTGATCACCTCTTTCTAAAGTAAAAATCAAACTTTCCTATAAAGTAAAAAAACTGCGCAGATGAAGATTCCCCCATCTGCGCAGCCCTTTGCGTTCTTATTATTCTACACTATAGTTTGGTGCCTCTTTTGTGATATGAATATCATGAGGATGACTTTCTTTTAAGGAAGCTGCTGTAATCTTTACAAACTGTCCCTTTTCTTTTAATTCCTGAATCGTCTTTGCTCCGCAATATCCCATACCGGAACGTAATCCTCCAACAAGCTGGAAGATGGTATCTTCCACTTTACCTTTATAAGCTACACGGCCTTCTACACCTTCCGGTACTAACTTCTTCGCATTAGCCTGGAAGTAACGGTCTTTACTTCCGTTCTCCATAGCTGCCAGTGAGCCCATTCCACGATATACTTTATATTTTCTTCCCTGATATAATTCAAACTCTCCCGGACTCTCATCACATCCTGCAAGAAGTCCACCAAGCATAACAACGTTCGCTCCTGCTGCAATCGCCTTTGTAACATCACCAGAGAACTTAATTCCACCATCTGCAATAATTGGAATATTATACTTATCTGCCATCTCATAGCAATCCATAACAGCAGTAACCTGAGGAACACCGATACCAGCAACAACACGTGTTGTACAGATAGAACCAGGTCCGATTCCTACCTTAACAGCATCAACACCACATTCGATCATAGCCTTTGTTCCCTCTGCTGTTGCGATGTTACCTGCAATAACCTGTAAGTCAGGATACTTCTCTTTTACTAAAGCAAATGTCTTTAATACGTTAGCTGAATGTCCATGTGCTGTATCAATAACGATAACATCTACATGAGACTTCACAAGCTCATCTACACGATTTAAGATATCTGGTGTACATCCTACTGCCGCACCACAAAGAAGACGTCCGTTGCTGTCTTTAGCGGAATATGGATAACGAATCTGTTTCTCAATATCCTTAATTGTGATCAAGCCTTTTAAGTTAAAGTTATCATCTACAATAGGTAACTTCTCTTTTCTTGCTTTACCGAGAATCTGTTTTGCTTCTTCTAATGTAATTCCTTCTTTTGCGGTAACTAAACCTTCAGAAGTCATAGACTCTTTAATCTTCTTATTAAAGTTTGTCTCAAACTTTAAGTCACGATTTGTAATAATTCCAACTAACTTGCCGTTCTCTGTAATCGGAACACCTGAGATACGGAACTTCGCCATCAGGTCTTCTGCCTGCTGTAAAGTATGTTCCGGGGATAGATAGAAAGGATCTGTAATAACACCGTTCTCTGAACGCTTTACCTTATCTACTTCTTCTGCCTGGGCTTCAATGGACATATTCTTATGAATAATACCAATTCCTCCCTGACGTGCCATAGCAATTGCCATCTGATGCTCTGTAACTGTATCCATGCTGGCACTCATAAATGGAATGTTTAACTTAATCTTGTTTGTAAGCTTTGTCTCCAGATTAACTTCATTCGGAATAACTTCTGAATATCCTGGAACTAATAATACATCATCAAATGTAATCGCTTCTTTAATGATTTTTCCCATTGTTTTCTTCCTTTCCATCCTTGAATAATTGATTAAAAAATATAGCTAATATTAGTAAATTATGTTAGCAAATAAATCCACTTTTGTCAACGTGGCAAATAAAACAGTTTTTTATAAAATTCCGGCTTAAATATTATACAATTTCACGTATTGCAAAAAATAAACGAAAAATCTGACTTTTTAAATTTTAAAAAATAGATGAACCACCAAATCCTGTAATATATAAAAATGCTTCGTTTCACTGCATCCAAACCGCTCAATCGCAGCTTGGCCTTGCTCAAAGGCACATTTTTATATATGACAGGATTCGGTGGTTCTGTTTATTCTCAAACCTTCAAAATAAGACTTCTCGTTCTTTTTTATTATTTGGTTTTACGAATAGAAATCGTTTGCAGATATTTTGCCCTCTTAATATCCGCTTCTATTTCTTCCTTCATTTCTTCGTATGTTCCTTCTTCTTTTGCTTCAGAAATCATTTCTTTAATTTCTTCGTCCGTCATGCTAAACGAATATGCCAGGCCAATTCTTTTTGCCTCATATGTTCCCAATTCATCTTCGGCAGGGCTTTGATTCAATCTTACAATCAATTCTATAACAACATCTTTCATCTCAGAAAAAATATTAGTACCATTTAACATCACAACATGACTATGTTCTTCATCGTTTCTAATTTCTATTTCATCGATACAATTATTCGAATCTACATGTACTAAAAGTGATGACTCGTAAAAATAGTAATTATCTTCGTACTTATCAACTTCACCCACAGCTTTCACAACAGACGAAATACTATTTCCAAACATAATCTCTATACCATCACATTGAATACCCTTACCCACTTCAATCTGTACTTCCATTTTTTAAATATCTCCCGTTCAATATATTTTTATAGACATAATATTCCATCTTGTTTGCAAAAGCAAGCTCACATCATTTTCTTCTGAAAAATCCCCCAATCCATCAGATAAACAATACATAAAATTTTTTATTGAGAAGTTTAAGGTTTTTCCGCTAATTTGTAGTTTTTAAAATGAACAGAACCTCCGGAATTTATAGTATGTAAAAATGCGCCTTAGAGCAAGCTCTTAATGCGGGTGAGCATTAAGAGTGCAGTGATACGAAGCATTTTACATACTATAAATTTCGGAGGTTCGTCCGTCTTATTCAAACTGGTAAATCAGAATTATTTACTTGACAATTTCTCATCAATTGCAGCGGCAGCTTTCTTTCCAGCTCCCATAGCAAGGATTACTGTAGCAGCCCCTGTTACAGTGTCTCCACCAGCGTAAACGTTCTCTTTGGAAGATTCCATAGTTTCTTCGTTTACGATGATTCCGCCCCACTTCTGGCACTCAAGACCTGGTGTTGTGTGGCGGATCAATGGGTTAGGGCTCTGGCCAATCGCAATGATTACTGTCTCAATATCAAGGATGTAGTTAGAGCCTTCAACCGGTACAGGGCGTCTTCTTCCAGATGCATCTGGCTCGCCGAGTTCCTGTTTGATGATCTCCATTCCTTTTACCCAGCCGTTGTCATCGCCAATAATCGCAGCAGGGTTATTTAAGAACTTAAAGATGATTCCTTCTTCTTTTGCGTGATGAAGCTCTTCTAAACGGGCAGGAGCTTCTTCTTCGCTACGACGGTATACAATATAAACTTCTTCTGCACCAAGACGTTTTGCTGTTCTTGCTGCATCCATAGCTACGTTACCGGCACCTACTACGGCAACTCTCTTTCCAACCTTTACTGGTGTTGGGACTTCTGGGAACTTGTAACCTTTCATAAGGTTTACACGAGTGAGGAACTCATTAGCGGAGTATACTCCAAGTAAGTTTTCTCCCGGAATATTTAAGAATCTTGGCAGACCTGCACCGCTTCCTACGAATACTGCTTCGTAACCGTCTTCCATCAGTTCATCGATTGTCACAGAACGTCCAACGATTACGTTTGTCTCGATATCTACACCAAGATCTTCTACGCTCTTGATTTCTCTTGCAACTAAGGCTTTCGGCAGACGGAATTCAGGAATACCGTAGCTTAAAACACCACCAGCTTTATGTAAAGCTTCAAATACTGTTACATCGTAACCTTTCTTAATCAGCTCGCCTGCACAGGTGATTCCGGATGGACCAGAACCTACTACAGCGACCTTCTTACCGTTCTTTTTAATCTCTGCCTTTACTGGTGCAGCATGTTCCATATGATAATCTGCAACGAAACGCTCCATACGTCCGATGGCTACCGGCTGGCCCTTGATACCACGCACACATTTACCTTCACACTGGTTCTCCTGTGGGCATACACGTCCACAGATTGCAGGAAGTGCGTTTTCACTTGTGATGATCTCATAAGCAGCTTCAAAGTCTCCTTCTGCTACTTTCTCGATAAATCCTGGAATTGGTACATTTACCGGACATCCGCCTACACAAGGTTTATTCTTACAGTTTAAACATCTTGTTGCTTCTTCCATCGCCATCTCAGCAGTATAACCAAGAGCAACCTCATCAAAGTTTTTATTTCTTACGTCTGGTGCCTGTTCCGGCATTGGAACCTTTGTCAGACTCATATTCTTCTTTGCCATCTTATGCTTCTCCTCCCAGTGCCATCATCTTACATTCGTGTTCTTCTTCTTTAAACATTCCCTGACGCTTCATACATTCATCAAAGTCTACAAGGAATCCGTCAAAGTCCGGTCCGTCTACACAGGCAAACTTTGTCTCTCCGCCGATCGTAACACGACATCCACCGCACATTCCTGTTCCGTCAATCATGATAGGGTTCAAAGATACCATTGTATGAAGATCAGCAGGTTTTGTAACATTCACAACATTCTTCATCATGATCAGTGGTCCGATAGCGATACATTCATCATAAACTTCCCCTTTATCTAAAAGATCCTGAAGAACCGTTGTAACAAATCCCTTTGTTCCTTCGCTTCCGTCATCTGTTGCTATATAAACATTCTCACAGAATTCGCGGAACTTATCAGCCCATAAAACGTACTCTTTGCTCTTACCACCGATGATAACATCTACTTTTGTTCCATTCTCAGCTAACTTACGAAGCTGTGGATACAGAGGGGCAGCTCCAACACCACCGGCAACACCGATGACTTTGTTCTCTCTCTTTTCAAGAGATGCAGGTACTCCAAGAGGACCTACAAAGTCTGCCAGATATTCGCCTTCTTTTTTCTGGCTTAAAAGAGTTGTTGAATATCCTAAGATCTGATAGATAATAGTAACAGTCTCTTTTTCTCTGTCATAATCCGCGATAGTAAGTGGTACTCTCTCACCATCTTCATCCACACGAAGAATGATGAACTGTCCAGGCTCACATTTACGTGCTACGAAAGGAGCATGGATTTCCATCAGTTCTACAACGCTGTTAAGCGTTTCTTTTTTTACGATTTTGTACATACGGTTACACCTCACTCATAATCTCGCCAATCTAAATAACTAAATTTTAGCGTGCCTTTATTATTACATGAACAAGAAAAAAACTCAAGTAAAAACCGCAAAAAGTAAGTATTTCTGCGGCTTTCACGATTCTATCCTGTCATAAATATAACGATAAGTTCATAACAACTCCCGAGAGCTTACACCTTATTTTTTCGGTTTATAAGAACTCTTCAGAGAAACAATGCGGTTAAATACCAAATGATCCTCTGTACTGTCTTTTGCATCACAGCAGAAATATCCCTGTCTTACAAACTGGAAACTATCATAAGCCTTGCTGTCTTTCAGACCAGCTTCTAACTTACATTCCGGAAGAATCGTCAGAGAATTTGGATTTAAATTAAGACTTCCATCCTCATTGTAAACACCTTTCTCTTCATCTACAATGTTCTCATATAAACGAACTTCTGCATCTACACATTCATCTGCACATACCCAGTGAATCGTTCCTTTTACTTTACGTCCGGTAAATCCGCTTCCGCTCTTTGTTTCCGGATCATACGTACAGTGGATTTCTGTCACTTTGCCGTTCTCATCTGTAATGTAATCTGTACATTTTACAAAATAAGCATTCATAAGACGAACTTCATTTCCCGGATACATACGGAAATATTTCTTTGGAGGGTCAATCATAAAATCATCTCTTTCGATATAAAGTTCACGACCAAAGGCAACTTTACGACTTCCCAACTCCTCATTCTCTTTATTATTCTCTACATCCAGGTACTCAATCTGTCCTTCCGGATAGTTTGTAATAACAACCTTTACAGGATCAAGAACTGCCATCACACGAGACTTCTTAAGTTTTAAATCATCACGAATACAGAATTCTAACATCGCATAATCTACAGAACTCTGTGCTTTAGAAACACCTGCAAGCTCAATAAAAGTACGGATAGCATCCGGGGTAAAACCTCTTCTTCTAAGAGCTGCGATGGATACGAGACGTGGATCATCCCATCCATCTACGACACCATCTTCTACTAACTTTTTAATGTAGCGCTTTCCGGTAATTACATTGGTCAAATACATTTTTGCAAATTCAATCTGTCTTGGAGGCTGTTCGAAACCAACTTCTTTTACAACCCAGTCGTAAAGAGGTCTGTGGTCTTCAAATTCCAGCGTACAGATAGAATGTGTTACACCCTCGATTGCATCTTCAATTGGATGTGCAAAATCATACATTGGATAAATACACCATTTATCTCCTGTATTATGATGTGTCATATGTGCAACGCGGTAGAGAATCGGATCTCTCATGTTAATATTACCGGCAGCCATATCAATCTTTGCTCGAAGTACTTTCTCTCCATCTGCAAATTCACCATTCTTCATCTTTTCAAAAAGTTCAAGATTCTCTTCTACAGAACGGTTACGATATGGGCTTTCTTTCCCAGGTTCTTTTAATGTTCCTCTGTATTCACGAATTTCTTCTGCGGACAGATCACAGACATATGCTTTTCCTTTCTTAATCAAAGAAACGGCTGCCTCATACATCTGATCAAAGTAGTTGGATGCAAAAAACAGTCTGTCTTCATAATCTGCCCCTAACCACTGCACATCTTTCTTAATAGATTCTACGAATTCCATTCTTTCTTTTGTAGGATTCGTATCATCAAAACGCAGATTAAACTTGCCATGATACTTCTGTGCCAGCCCATAGTTTAATAAAATAGACTTTGCATGTCCGATATGAAGATATCCGTTTGGTTCCGGAGGGAATCTGGTCATGACATGATCATACACACCCTCTTCTAAATCTTTATCAATCGCCATCTCTATAAAATTTTTCGATACTTTTTCTTTTTCTTCCATTCTCATCCTCCTGTAATTCTATAAAGGCTTCGATTCCCTTTAACTGCGTTCTATCATATCATACTTATTTTTCCTGTACAAGTGAAAATCAACGGTCTTCTTCTTTATAGAAGTAAGTATTGTCTCCAATCTGCCCATATTTCTTATAACCTTTCAGCTTTTTATACGAAGAAGCACGAAAATACATGATATAAGAAGGCAGATTTCTTTTTTTGCCGGCAAGCGCATCGTCTACCGCCTGTATACATTCCTGAGATGGCTTTCTGTCTATATATGGATATGTCTCAGTTTTTTTGTCATAATATGCACTAAATTGTGCCTTTTCCCTCACTACATCCATTAAATCATCCGGATATTTGTCAGATTCTAAACGATTTAACATACAGCTAATCACCGCTAACGAACCTTCGTACCCTGTATCACATTCCATAGAAACCACTTTATAAAGAATCTGGCGGTCACCGGCACTGATTTCATTATCATATTTTACCGGAACCGCCATCGTCTCTTTTACTTTTTTCTTATTACTTATTTTATTACTTTTCTCATTACTTTTTTTATGATTCCTCTGCTTTTTTATTTCTGTCTGTTTTTTCTCTTGCTGAAGCTGTAAAAAAGTACGCCCTTCAAAAGAAATCCAGTCGTCCGCTACAAATGGAAAAAGCATCTGTGATGCACTGACATTCTGAAACCAAAAAAGCCACAACACTAACACCAGTAAAATATGCCTGTAATTCCCATGTTTTTTTCTATTCATATTTTTCTCCTGTCTTATTATTTCGCTATCGCGATTTCTAATAATATATGACAAGAAGACAAAAAATATGCATTTTTGATTTTTTGACCTTGGTATCATAAAAGGTATTTTTTCCCTGATTTGATGTCACGAATTACTCCGTATTTTAACCTTTTGACCCTGGTATCATCATATTGTGCCAATAGTACATATTTTTTAAAAATTTAATAAAATTCCGTTGACAAACCGAATAGGGCATGATAAAATCCTTTTTGTCAGGTTTGTATATCTGAATTGCTGATGTAGCTCAGTCGGTAGAGCGTCGCCTTGGTAAGGCGGAGGTCTCGAGTTCAAGTCTCGTCATCAGCTTATATCTATGCTGAAAAAGAAAAAGAGAGTTATCCAATGAATATTATTGGATAATTCTCTTTTTCATTATATATACCAAATGTGAAATGAGATATACCATGTACTATTAGGGAATCCTTGTTATAGTACATGGCTGTTTTTGCAACATTCTCTTAAGCAGACAATTAATTTCTCTTATATAATACCTTCATAAAATCAATATAATTCCCTGAATGCGTAATTTTTTCAATGAGCTCATCATTTTTTACAAGTGACATAATCTCATCATAGACACAGATCAAAAGATTTTCATCTCGAATTTCTTCCGGGAGCGCCAGCAAAAACACAACTTGAATATTGTCATTTTTATATGGCATCGGCTCACGAAATACTCCCACAGATAACACAATGGCATCTCCTGCCTTTTGTACAGCATGAGGAATCGCAATATTGTCAATGATCATACTGGATTTCGATTCTTTTTCCCATACCCGTTCTTTGAAGTCTTCATCAACATATCCATTTTGACAAAGAGTATCCATCATCTGGTCTAAAGCGGAAATATAATCTTTTTGTTCTGAAAGATTAAAAAAGGTATCTTCTTTTAAAATATTAGCCATTACATACCAATTATCATCAAGAATCACCGCATCTGTTCCTTTACAAAACTTCGCCTGGCGAAGCTTGTTTTTCAGTTCATTCTCATCAAAAATCTCATGAATATAAATAACCGGACATTCACATTCTATCATGTGCTCCGTTGTACAGATTACAATATCATACTGATCAAGAATATCACTGACTGCTTCAGACGGTGCCAGTATATCAAGCTGACTGCTGCTGTCAACTACTTTACGAATCTGCACAGCAAATAACTGTGCTGTAACTCTTCCCTTATCGCTGATCACTGCAATCTTTTGCTGCTTTTGATTCAAAGTATTTACTTCAAGGAACACCCCAAAATAAGCTGCCAGATACCCAAGTTCTGCCTGTGTCACTGCAACTTCCGCTTCCTCACCGATTACTCTCGCCGCTATTTCTGCCATTTTAAATGCAAGCGGATATTTGTAATGAATGTCTTCAAACATCGGATTATCAATGTGTACATTATAACGAAGCCTGTTTATCATAAACATAATATGATACATAAACTTCTCTGCAAATTCATGAGGATCAATTGAAATATTTAATTCCAGACGAATCCCCTCTACAATCTTTTTCAGTAATGGATGAATCTTCTCATCGAGTTCTATGCTGTACATATTTTTACTGTCTGCAGGTGTACGCATACCAATGATCGGCAAAAAAACAAATATTTTTTCTTCTATTGGAATTTCAATGTAAAATTCTTTTGAAAGATTATCAATTAACTGATTCACAAATGAAAAACTGTTTCTTGATACTAAATTATAATACTTTTCCGGCATACGGGTAATGATATGTCCCGTAAGAAAACGATCAAACATTAATGTCATATAGTTCTCAAACATTTTCTGTGTTGATTCTTCAAAATTCTGTTCAGCCAGCGCTTCTCTGATCCCTTTTAGCATCAATTCATCCTGGGGATAATTCTGATAAATAGAGTCAAAAAGATTCTCCATAACAAACTTTCGAATATTAAGTTCCGAACCGGCAAGAGCTAATCCCTTACTGGTCTTTCCAACAATCTCAAGCTCGTAGTCTTCCATTGTCTGGCGAAGCTTTTTTAAGTCACTGATCAATGTACTTCGCCCTATATTCATCTCATAAGCAAGGTCATCTGTAAGTACCGGCTCCATCGCTCTCATAAGCTTCGCAAAAACATACTCCTGTCTCTTGTGGGAAGAATTCATCAAATCATCTGTTTCTATAATACGGGCATACGCATTTTGAAAGTCTCTCGTATCAAACACTCTAAGACCGCACTTTCCCTGATTAATTTCTATCAGGCCACTGTTTTTTAATTCTTTGTTAATGTCTTTTATATCATTCCGAACTGTACGCTCACTTACGCCAAATCGTTCTGCCAGTGTCTCAATATTTAATGTAGAACTTTTTCGCAAAACAGACAGGATGTTAGCCTGTCTGTTGTCACCAAATAAATTTTTCATACCTTGTCCGTTATCCTTTTCAGATTTTCTGGTTATGTTTTGGTTTCGTATTAATATTTTCTGTAATTATTCAGAATCCATTCACCAAAACGAATCATCAATAATTCTGAATTACTACTTATTCTATAATCTGGATTGTTGTACCGATCTTGATTTCCGGAACTGGTTTTTCCTCTACATAAAGAGTTCCCGGAAGTTCCGCTTCTGTCATGCCATTAAAGCGGATCGTACAATGACCCAGACCTGCGAGTGTTACCGGTGCCTCTTCTCCGACACAGGTAATCTTATATTCATTTTCATCAATTTTTAATGTCTGTCCTGCCTTGATTTCTCCATTAATCGGATTCACATCAACAGAGTAACAATAATCTCTTAATTCTGCCGGAGCACTGTCTCCAAAAATAATAATGAAGTCTCCTCCATTCATCATCATAATATCTTTTCCAAGTTCTTTTACTTTGTTCTCATAAATTATAGCCATGATTCTTCTATCCTTTCTACAGTTTGCTCCTTTTAATTGTAACACATTCTCCAATACATGTAAGAGCTAATTTTAATATTTTATTCAAGTCGAGCAGGATGCCGGAGCATTCCTCTTCTCTGACATCCTCTATTTACTTTTTGTTTTATTTACTTAAGCGTATAATCCAAAACTTGCTGCATATGCAATTAATACACGAATCCAGCCTGTTAAAAATCTGGAATACATAACGGAAAGTACACCAACTTCAATTGTTTCAGGCTCTGCTTCAGCAAGTCCAAGACCTACTGGAATAAAGTCACATGCACCCTGGCAGTTGATTGCAAAAAGTGCTGGAAGTGCAAGCTGAGGAGCAATGTTTCCTTTTCCAATTTCTGTTCCGATCAATGTACCAACAATCTGTGCAATAACCGCTCCAGGTCCAAGTAATGCAGATAATCCAGGAATAGAACAAATGACACCAAGAGCAACCAGTCCAAAAACATTTCCTGCTAATGGAGTCAGTAATTTTGCAAATGCATTACCAAAACCAGAACCGTTAATGATACCTACTAACAAAGATACAAATGCCATGAACGGAAGAAGTGTTGTGATACATGTCTGAATCGCATCACGACCTGCCTGATAAAATGTATTTACAAACTTACCAACACCTAAACCTACTTTTGTGATGATAGATTTGTTTTCCTGTGCAGCAAGTGTTTCTGATACTTTCTGATCTGCATTAAACTTCACTGTTTTTTCTTCCTTCTTCTCAGAAGTCTCTACAGACTTTGCAGCTTCTTCTACATCTGCTTCATCTGCAAGAGAAATCTGTTTGGATGTAACAGCAGATACATAGATATCTTCTGTGATAAAGTTTGCAAGTGGTCCTGATTTACCTACCGGCATAACGTTTACTGTTGGAATTCTTTTCTGTGGATAAATACCACAGCGTAATGTTCCTCCACAGTCTACGATAACCATAGCAAGTTCTTCTTCTGGTGCTGAACCATGGAAACCATCTACTGGTGTCATTCCACTAAGTTCTACGATTTTCTTCAGACATTCCGGTGCAGTTCCACCACCGGTAATATACATAACTTTATTTTTCTGTTCTGTTGGACGGATAATTAACGGTCCGCCAAATCCCTGTGGGCCTCTTTCTATTCTGATTGCTCTTAATTCTGACATTTTCGTTCCTCCCTTATCGTTCCTTCTAATCTTCCTATGCCTTTAATGTGCGGCTAAGTTTTACACCCTGCTGCTTCTCTACATATCTTGTAGTAAATTCTGTCACCCATCCTGAAATAAAGTTTGCTACAAGACCAACTAAAAGATAACGTACTGCTAATGGTGTTGTATCAAGATTTAATGCAGAGATACCATTTGCGATTCCAAGCCATACAAAAAGCTCTGAAGCATTGATATGTGGAAAAATACCATTGTTTGTATGACAGTGATATGTTGCAGATGCATAATATGCTGGCTTATAAAATTCTGGCATGAACTTACCCATGGAAAGAGCCATTGGGTTACCTAACATAAATGCAGATACAAATGGAAGTACCAGATAACGGAGAACCGGATTCTTTGTACATACTTTTGCAAGTTTATTTACAGATTCATTTCCTGCTAATGCGATGATTGCATTCATTAATAATAACAGCATCAGGACAGTTGGAATGATTCCTGTAACCCAGCTTACAAACTGCTCTCCGCCTAATGTAAAAAGATTCATAAATCCTGACGCTAATTTAACTAAAATATTCATAGTTACCTCCCTCTTTACGCTCCTGCGCGTCGATTAAATAGATTTGTTACGATATTGCCTGCTTTCTGGAAATTGGAAGGAGGCTGTGCTATTTCTTCTCCTGCTATATATTTCTTATAAGTCAGCGCTGCGTCCTCTACTGCTTTTCTCAGATTTCGATGCCCTTTTTCTACATCATCTACAGATAATTCTCCAATGTATCGTCCTTCAAATCCCGGAAAATTTTTCACTCTCGCCAGAAATGTTGTCCCTTCTATCTTTTTGGATTCCTGAATAATCCCCTCATCATCTATGCGGAACATTACAATTGCTCCTGCATGGAATCCTCCGGACTTTCTGCCGATCGCCACCTTGCCCTTCCGTCTCATT
Source organism: Anaerobutyricum soehngenii (assembly GCF_009697165.1). Taxonomy (NCBI): domain Bacteria; kingdom Bacillati; phylum Bacillota; class Clostridia; order Lachnospirales; family Lachnospiraceae; genus Anaerobutyricum; species Anaerobutyricum soehngenii. Next base: position 33,257 of record NZ_VULP01000026.1, read on the forward strand.
CTGACAAATTCATTATTGAAATTCTTCATCTGAAAACTGCTTAACACAAATTGGATTACAAATGCAAGTCCAATCACCAACGCCATCTTTATCATAGCTTACCTCCTTCTTCTCTCCATTTTCCATTCCTATGAAGTAATTATCCTGAAGTAATTATCCTCTGGACTTTCCTCCGGAAATGTTAACTGTTGTTCCTGTGATGTAGCTTGCCTGATCAGATACAAGGTATGCTACAAGGCTTCCTACCTCATCAAGCTTTCCATCTCTTCCAATTGGAATTACTTTACTGTAGTCTGTAGATAAATCTTCTGGTTTTACCCCTCTTGTATAAGCTAAAGCTTCATTGTAAGCAGCGGTACGAAGTCCTGTTGCTTCCATGATACCAGGAGCACATGCAACAACTCGTACATTGTACTTTCCAAGTTCCTTTGCCCAGGAACGAGTAAAGCTGTCTACTGCTCCCTTTGTAGCAGAGTATGCTGACTGACCCTGAGAACCTTCTTTTCCGGACTCGCTGGACATATTAAGAATAACTCCATGTCCCTGTTTTACGAGTTCTCTTGCAACTGCCTGTGCACAGAGGAATACGCCCTTTACATTAACTGCAAACATTTTTCCGAAAGAATCTTCGTTTAATTCGTACTCTGGTTTTTCTCCCTTTACATCAACAAGCAGTCTTGGAAGATTAATTCCTGCATTATTTACTAATGCATCGATCTTACCATACTTTGCAAGAACAGCCTGTACCATCTGGTTTACACTTTCCGGATCAGTAACATTACACTGCACACAATATGCTCCGTCAAGCTCATCTCCTGTCTTTACATTAAGATCGACTGCAACTGCCTTTGCTCCAACCTTTACAAGTGTGTCTACTACGTGTTTTCCGATTCCGGAAGCACCACCTGTTACGATAACAACCTGTCCGTCTAATCCCAACCAATTTCCATTCATCATGTAATCCTCCTTTTTTAAATCTGCTTTTAATTTTTGCCTGTGGCTTTGTAAGTGTTTCAAGCACTTTTTGTTTACAACGCCATTATAGTAAGAATTACCTGCTTTTTTAATACGTCCTTTTTCGAGCTTTCTGAAAATCAATTATCTGTCTGATTTCCCTGCTTGTGAAAAGGATTAATACACCTGGTTTCCCTGACTGTGAAAAGGATTAGTACACCAAATTTCCCTGACTGTGAAATCCGGCAAACGAAGCAAAGTCACCAAAAGTCACAAATCGAAAAAAGCCATTATGCAACAACTACCTCCCAACCATCTGATACTACATATTCTCATATTAGATAGTAATATAAAGCAGCTTTTCATAATGACTTTTTAATCTCGTTTCACACACTGACATGCCGAGCGGTATCAGCCTATGGATGTGCTAACAAAACTTTTCTTTCAGTAATTCCAGTGTTTCTTCAATTCCTTTGTTATCTTCATCAATGATAATATCCGCATATTTCTCATAGAGAACACTTCTCTCTTCGTATAGATCAAGCAATGTCTGCCCTTCTTTTAATGCCACACCTCTTCCTTTTAAATCGCCAAGACGCTTTGACAAAATCTCATATGGGCAGCGAAGGTACACGATCTGGCATGTATCTTTATAATGTAACATCGCTTCTTCACAATAGACTGCGCTTCCACCTGTTGCTATAACAGAATGCTTCGCATCCACATCACGATTCACCTGATTCTCTACTGCAAGAAAACCATCATGCCCCTTTGTTGCGATAATATCCTTCAACAACATTCCTTCCTGTTCCTGAATCAAAAGATCCGCATCTAGAAACTGATAACCGATCTCCTTTGCCAAAATAACACCGATCGTACTCTTCCCTACACCGGGCATACCGATCAAAACAATACTTTTTCCGTCTTTCATCATAATACTCAATCGTTCTCCTTTATCATATCTTTATTCTCTTTCATTCCATATCTGTAAATCTGCAAATCCTCATCTACGGTTCGCATACTTTACAGGCTTCATACCCTTCCTTTATCAAAGTATTCCTGCTTTTTGAAGATGTAATACGATTCTCCTCATTCATCTGCTTTACAAAACGACAGGATGGCAGATGAAACTTGCCTGTGTCTTCATTTATAACATAAGACACCTGTGTTTTGGAAGTATTTTTTGAACTATCCCCTGACTTTCCCTTAGAAATATTCTTCGATGAGGAATTCCAGTTAGACGAAGAACCCTTTGGCTCTCCCGGTGTCCAGGTTGTATCCGGAGAAACATTCCATGTAATATTCTTTCCATCGCTATATGCCACAATCGTTCCCTGATTATCGGTACGGAATGTCTTAATCCCTCTGCTTCGGAAATTAGTTAATGTCTGGGCAGAAGGATGCCCGTACTTATTCCCCTCACCACAACTGATTACCGCATAAGAAGGATGTACCTTATCAAGAAAATCATCACAGGAACCCGTCTTACTTCCATGATGAGATGCCTTATATACATCTGCGGAAATATCTTCCCCCTTCGCTAACATATCTTCCTCTGCTTCTTTCTCTGCATCACCTGTAAACAGAAAACGATTCTCTCCGTATTGAAGTACCATTCCAATCGACCAGTTATTCGTCTCATCTCCATAGCCCTTCACCGGAGCAATCACTGTAAAAGACGCATCTCCTAATGTATATGTTTCTCCAGGCTTTGGCGCCTGTGCCTTCTGATTCTTAGACTTCAATGCCTGCATAACATCATCATATGTTTTCGTATCCGAAGTCACTCCCGGCATAAAAATCTTCTTACAATCAAACTTATAAACTACAACATCAAGACCTCCGATGTGATCCGCATCCGGATGGGTACCGATGACATAATCAAGCTTCTCTATACCCTGACTGTTCAAATAAGACTGTACCGCTGTTCCCTCACTATTATCACCCGCATCGATCAGCATCGCATGATCCCCAGCTTTTATCAAAGTAGCATCTCCCTGCCCTACATCAATAAAATGTACTTCCATACCGGAATCTGACTGCTCCGTCTTCCCGGAAATCTGGCTTCCACTTTCAAAAAACTCAGCTGAAGTACCTGAACTGCATCCTGCTATAAAAAAAGCCAGAAATACTGACATTAAAATCACTTTTATCTTTCTCATATGTGCCCTCCTATCTAACAAACGTATGTTTGTTTACTATCATATCGTATTTTTACAGAAAGGTCAATAGCCTTTTGTCCTTCTCTTATCATCACTTGCCATATTTTGTTTTTACTTACTGTGTATTTTTATTAAATTTTTACAGGAACACATCATATAAAGCAATTGTTTTTTTCACAAAAATACGATATGATATTCAAGTCGAGCAGCCGCGAGACTTGGCGCGTGATTCTGGTCAGCGTAAGCTGACATATTCTTTACAGAATCACTGCGCATCCTCGCGGAGCGTTTATCTCAGTCGGAGATTGGACTCCCACTGAGACAAATTTGCTGTCACTCACCACCTGAAAGAGATGGGAGTCTTCGCGACTGAGATAAACAATTAAGAAAGGAATGTGTGTTATGTTTGAAATGTTTGCTACCATTGTAGCCGCATGCGCTGCCGCTATCTATGGTCTTTCACGATCTGTTTTTATGACCGGCGTACATCGTAACCTTTACCGCGCCGCATTTATCGGTATTATCATTATCATATATGTTACTTACCGTATTCATCATTACATCAAGTTTCGGAGAATCAAAAAGTTGCATGTCGATTTTGATGATTATCTTTATTATGATAAGTACACCTCTCCACTTTATCGGGCAGGTTACTTTATCAGTTACCTTATACAGAATATTCTCTTTGATTACACTTACATGAAGAGAAACTTTAACTTCTGTAAAGGTCTTGACGTTTACGATGGAGGCGTAAGCGAATACTATATCAAGTTCCGTAATACATGGTACCGCTATTTGAAGCTTACCCTGATGCGCCACCGCATCTCATTAAAGAAATTACAGGCATTTTCCTGTGACATGAAAAATGAGATGATTATCGCTGCTTTAGAAACACCGGAAGAAAAAGAATTGTATCATGACTTTGCCAAAGAGGCTGAATGTCATTTTCAGGAGCATAAGGCTCTTAACAAACAAAATCTCGCACAATTTGCAAATTATGCCGAGATCACACCTATATTTCAAAAAAATATATTAAAGCATTATCATGCTCTTGCCTATTCCCTTAAAAAGGAACCAGAGTTGATCGCAATGGTGAAGAAGCAGGAATTCCGTAAAGAAAGAGATGTCAATGACTTTAAAAAGACTAATTTTCGATAGATAATCGTAATTTGCCGTAGGCAAAACAGACACTCCCAAAGAGAAAAAACACCCTATATTTGTGGCCTTAAAGCAAGGTTTGGATGCGAGCGCATAAAGCGAGCATTCAAACCGCTGCGACTAAAGTCACAAATATAGGGTATCTTTTTTCTTCGAGGGTGTCTGTCTGTCACCGAATTAAACCAGAACTACTCAGAACTATTTCCCCATTCTCTGTCTTACGATTTCAAATGCAAGTACTCCTGTTGCTACAGAAGCATTCAGAGAATCTATATCTCCCTTCATTGGGATAGAAGCAACATAATCGCACTTCTCTTTTACAAGGCGGCTTACACCGTTGCCTTCATTTCCGATGATAAGACCGATCGAACCGGTAAGGTTCAGATCATACATGAGTTCTCCACCCATATCACCACAGACAAACCACATACCTTTGTCTTTCAGTTCATCAATTGTTCTTGAAAGATTTGTCACACGAGCTACTGGTGTATAATTCAGTGCGCCGGCAGATACTTTAGCTACCGTACTGGTAAGTCCTACCGCACGTCTCTTTGGAATAATAACGCCATGTGCGCCCGCAAGATTTGCGGTACGAATGATTGCTCCTAAGTTATGTGGATCTTCAATCTCATCGCAAAGAATAAAGAATGGTGCTTCGCCCTTTTCCTCTGCTTTTTTAAATAAATCTTCTACCGTTGCATATTCATAAGCGGCTGCAATCGCAACAACACCCTGATGCTTTTCGTGAGAAGATAAAGAGTCAAGCTTCTCTTTAGAGACAAACTTAATTAATGTGTCCCTTTTTCTGGCCTCACGAAGGATTGACCTGACCGGTCCGTCCTGACAGCCATCTAAAATAAATAATTTATCAATCGTTTTACCGGAACGATATGCTTCTAAAACTGCATTACGCCCAACGACAGTACATTCTTCGTATGCCATGTTATTCCTCATTTCTATTTGCTTTTTCGGACAGACAGATACGGATTAATTCTTCTAACCGCTCCATCTGGCCGGAAAGATATAAATACCCCATTAATGCCTCAAAACCTGTTGCGATATGATAATCGTGACTGGACTGATTTTTAGCCGGAGATAAAGACTTTGCATTCTTTCCACGACGAAAAACTGCTTTTTCTTCATCGGTAAGCAGAGGCTTTATTATCTCCATCATCTCTGTCTGTGCTGCTGCATTAACGTAACCAATCGTCTTTTGATGATAGTGATTCGCCTTATCATTCCCCTTTGTCACAACCATTGTACGGACAAACAACTCAAAGATACAATCTCCAATATAGGCAAGCCCCAGGGAAGAATAGCCCCGAAGCTCTTTTTCCGTCAAAGGAAAATGTTCTGCAATCCCTTTTAAGCACGTTTCCATTTGACACCTGCTCTTGTATCTTCAAGAATGATTCCCTTATCTGCTAACATATCACGAATTTCATCTGCACGTGCAAAGTTCTTTGCCTTTCTTGCTGCCTGTCTTTCTTCGATCAATGCTTCGATATCATCATCAAGAAGTTCTTCTTTTTTCTCTGTGATAATACCAAGGATATCGCACAACTGTACAATCGTATCAAAAAGATGCTGTACATATGCCTTACTTCCACTCTCCGCTGTAATATTAGCAAGTTTTACAAGCTCAAAGATTGCAGCAATAGCATCTGCTGTATTGAAGTCATCTTCCATAGCCGCTTCATATTTTTCTTTTAATGAAGTTACTTCTTCCATATGCTTCTGATCCTCTGCTGTAAGCTCACCTTCTGGAGCTGCTGTAAGAACCTCTCTTAAATGATCAACAGCAGTAAGAATTCGCTCAAGGCCGTTCTTAGACGCTTCCACTAAAGTATCGCTGAAGTTTAACGGACTTCTGTAGTGGGCGCTGAGCATAAAGAAACGAATTACCTGTAAAGGATACTTCTCGCTGATTTCTCTTACCGTAAAGAAGTTCCCTGCTGATTTAGACATCTTTTTATTGTCAATATTTAAAAATGCGTTATGCATCCAGTAATTTGCAAACTTCTCATCATTGCAGGCCTCACTCTGTGCAATCTCATTCTCATGATGAGGGAATACCAGATCCTCTCCACCTGCGTGAATATCAATCGTGTCCCCGATATACTTCTTAGACATCTCGGAACATTCGATATGCCAGCCCGGACGGCCTTCTCCCCAAGGAGATACCCATGCTGGTTCGCCTTCCTTCTTTGGCTTCCATAATACGAAGTCCATCGCATCTTCTTTTTCATCACTTACCGCGATACGGATTCCTGCTCTCATGTCATCAAGATTCTTCTTAGAAAGCTGACCATAATTCTTAAACTTACGGGTACGGAAATATACTGTACCATTCTTCTCATAAGCATAGCCTTTTTCAATCAATGTAGAGATCATGGCAATCATTCCGTCAATTTCCTCAGTTGCCTTTGGATTGTGTGTTGCAGGCTCAATATTAAGCCCTTCCATGTCCTTCTTACATTCTGCGATAAAACGCTCTGAAATCTCTGAAGCCGGTACGCCCTCTTCATTCGCCTTCTTGATAATCTTATCATCTACATCTGTAAAGTTAGAAACGTAATTTACATCGTATCCTTTATATTCAAAATATCTTCTTACTGTATCAAACACGATCATTGGTCTTGCATTACCGATGTGGATATAATTATATACGGTAGGTCCACAAACATACATACCAACCTTTCCTTCGTGTACCGGAACAAATTCTTCCTTTTGTTTGGTAAGTGTATTATACAGTTTCATAGTCATCCTCCTTTATCAATGAAAAAGCTCCGCCTCCCTGAGACGAAGCCTTCCGCCGTCTTTATTTACGTACTTTTTAGTCTATTCAATTTCCTCACTTTTGTCAATAAAGAAATCAAAGAAAATACCTGATAACAGAAACAAAACTCTAATCATATGCCAAAAAACTTTTAAACAATCTCCATGATACAGTTTTTTGAAAGCGGACAAATATTTTTTAACAAATCCTTTGTCTCTCCTGATAACGTAGTACAATCATCTACGCACTCTTCTTCAGCGCCAAAAAGATATTCTGTAAATGCTGCAACAGAAATACTTTCTTTACAGTCTCCTTTTGTATCCCCTGTCTTTTGAATTAAAACTTTTCTATTTTTCAGCAGAAAATGGTATACCCCACTCTGTTCTTCCAGATAGTTGTCTTCTATATAAATATCTGCTTCACAAATAGCTTCTTCACCATCAGCTGTCTTCTCTTCCAATGTACTGTATCCCTGTGCCCCTGGCACGTTACACTTTAAAAATACACTAAGCTTCTCTAAATCTAACAAGCGGAACATAATCTTCTTTACCCGTTTAGCAGGCATATACCGAAAACATCCCTGTAATCCAATTTTATCTGTGGCATCCTTCCATGATGTATCAAGAATAAGCTGATAACGATTATAGTGATACTTCTTTTCACAATACAGCATGGTCTGTTCTAAAAAGCTTTCTCTTTTCGTATCGTCTGCACAAAAGACCTGAGACAGGACAAAATAGCTGTCTTCTGCACCTACCGCAGTTCTTCCAATATACTTTTCTCCTTCAAAAACATAAAGAACCTGCCCAAAATCACTTTCCACTTCTTTTTCCATTCTTCGAATATAGTCTGGAGAAATGTCTGTATAAATATCAAATACCGTATCTTTAACCGCATTTTCCTGTGCTGTAATCTTCTCAAGTTCTGCTTCAGAAATCTCCGCTTTAAATGTATACTTTTCCGCTTCTCTTTCTTCTGGTATATACAGATCTGGCAGATACTCTACCTCCTGTTCTATCTGTGTCATTCCAAATCGAAAATCAAACGGCAGGTAATAATTCTCATCTGCCGGCATCAGGTACGTAAAGCATTCTCCCCTGCTGCGAAGTGTCTGAAAACTTTCTATTAAAAGCTCCTTCATCACTCCCTGTCTTCTGTATTCCTTATCGGTCGCTACCCCAACAATATACTTTGCCCTAACCGGCTGTTCATGTACATGAAGCAGATAAGGATTCAAATGTAACATACCCTTTGCAACATCTTCTTCCTGATTTATTAAGACTTCATTCTTTCCATATACTTCCTTAAAATAAAAATCTGCGTATGAGACCGGATCATGAAAATTGTCCTGCCACATTTCATAAATTCTCTGCTTTTTTGTTCCGTCATCCCAGACAATCATTCTCTCGTTCCTCCAAATCTGGCGCAGCCTCCACAGCCGGCACAGTTTCTGTCTTCCATGAGAACATCTGCCCCAACATAATTCTGAATTTCTGAAAGAAGACACACAGAAGATGCCGCAATACCAAGACCTTCTCCGGTAAATCCAAGACCTTCTTCCGTAGTAGCCTTCACATTAACCTGGCCTTCCTGAATTCCAAGTACATTCGCAATATTTTTCTTCATCTGTGGAATATACGATGCAAGCTTTGGTCTTTGCGCAATCACTGTCGCATCAATATTTTCAATAAAATATGCTTTCTCCTGTAACAGCTTTCCAACCTCTTCAAGAAGTTTCATACTGTCTGCTCCCTCGTATGCCGGATCATTATCTGGAAAATGCTTTCCAATATCTCCAAGAGCCGCTGCTCCAAGAAGTGCATCCATTACGGCATGTAATAATACATCCGCATCCGAATGTCCAAGCAGTCCCTTTTCATAAGGAATCTCCACACCACCAAGGATCAACTTTCTATTTTCTACAAGACGATGTACGTCATAACCATTTCCAATTCTCATAGGTCCTCCAAACTCCGCACTATGCGAATTCTTATTCTACTTTTTATTTTTCCTTTTTCAGTTTACCACATCCGATAGCGGGAGAAAAGTTTTTCTTCACAAAAATTTACATGAGCAACATAAAAAAGCCATTATACAGTAACTGCGCCCTTTGAGTAAAGAATCAATGTATCAACACAAGTTGTGTAAAATACGAGGCAGCTTTGCATAATGACCTTGTCCGTTCGTCTATTAAATTATAAGTATCTATCCGTTTCCACTGTCCAAAACCATACATCAAACCACATATGTCCGGCTTAAATGCAATAAAAAATAGCGGGAACTGGATTTGAACCAGCGACACCGCGGGTATGAACCGCGTGCTCTAGCCAACTGAGCTATCCCGCCATAAATATTGATAAAAATAAGTGGGACCTACAGGACTTGAACCTGTGACCCTCTGCTTGTAAGGCAGATGCTCTCCCAGCTGAGCTAAGATCCCACGTCATCAACGAAATTCATTATACTATAAGCTTTGAAATGTGTCAAGACTTTTTTTGTTTTTTCAAAAATGTAACACATGATATACTTCTACTGCACATCTTGATAATTCTTCCAGATGATTGTCAAATGGAGAATCAGCCCCACCACTGAACAAATAATGTTTACCTTTTCAATACTTTTATTTCATTTCTATTCACACATCCCATGTGGGATGTGACTTAGTTACATTTGAAGTATCAAAATTACTAAAATCATTTCTACTCACACATCCCGTGTGGGATGTGACTTAGTTTCAGAACTCATGGCAATATACATATAATATTTCTACTCACACATCCCGTGTGGGATGTTGTTAATGATTTCATGAGCTGTCACCAGACTGCTCACACGAATTGTCATCAGATTGCTTAACTGCCTGTCATAGATAATGGTGGATTCGCCGCCCGAAAACGGGCGGCTGACTTTTACTTAGTTGTG
>NZ_VULP01000027.1:0-42477 GCF_009697165.1 Anaerobutyricum soehngenii
TCATTGATGATAGCTGTCCATTGTTCACAGCGTACTTTGTGTGTGATTTTATCCATAACATAACCTCCTGGGGTTATTATCTCATAGGAAAAGAGTTGTGTCATGGTACTCATGATTTACCGTGTACTTTATTTCTGGTTTTCTGTTTATTGATGCCATATAGAAATTAATATTTTAATCTGGAGAAAAAGGAGCTTGTCAAGAAGGCTGTGAGAATGGAAATTCTCCAGAAGGCTTTGGCGTTCACTGCTATTTGTTATCAAAACCAGACAGCTGCTGAAATAAAATTCTATGCTGAATTGTAAAAAAATGTGATAAAGAAAAAAGAATTGTTATACGTATTGTATTTTGTGACTTTGCGCTGTGGAATTTTGACTCTGAAAACTTCGGACTTATTTTTCCGAAGTTTTCGTTTTTTGAGGCAAAATAAAGCGTTTAGCGCAACGGAACAAAATCAAACGTATAACAATTCTTTTTTCTTTAGAAGACAGACTACAATTCAGTGAGAAGATATCCCCTTCTGGAGATTTTCATTCCAAATAAAAACCATAGACTTCTGGGCAATCCCCTTATCCACATCCAAAATTTAAATACTAATTTCCATCTGGAGCCAAAGCACAGAAAAGCAGAAATTTAATAGAGAAGAAAATGTGATGTCGGAGCGAGTAAAAATGCCGGTCAGGCATTTTCTGCGAAGCGACTATCTTCACATTTTCTTCTCTATTAAATTTCTGCTTTTCGTCTCTTTAATCCATCAAATTAGTATTTAAACCGTAATGCTTCTTCACTGGTCTGGGAGAGGATTTTCATCGCTTCTTCCGGATAAGCGCCCATAGCAGTTTCTCCTGTCAGCATTAATGAGGAAGCTCCATCTAAAACGGCCTGAAAGATGTCCGTTACTTCAGCCCTGGTTGGTACAGGGTTTTCTTCCATGGAGGCGAGCATCTGTGTGACGACCATAAAAGGTTTTTTTGCATGGAGGCACGTTGTGGAGATCCTTTTTTGCACAGCAGGAAGTTTTGGCAGTGGAATAGCATTTCCAAGATCGCCTCGTGCAATTACAATCTCGTCGCAGAAAGGAAGAAGAGAAGGCAAGTGTTCAACACCTTCTATGGATTCTATCTTGGCGAAGATGCGAATATAGTCCATATTATCTGCCATCAGTTCTTTTCGGAGTGTGATCAGATCATCTGCGTTTCTTACAAAAGGAAGCATGACACCGGTAACGTGGTATTTCCGAAGTAGTTTAAGATTTTCCTTGTCGGTTTTTGTAAGAACAGGGAGTGGAACAGTAAGATCTTTGATTGCGATACTTTTTCTGGAAGTTAATTCGCCGCCCTTGATTACTTCTGCGCAAAAAATATCTGATTCTAGAGGAGCGGATATTTTTAAAACAATTTTTCCATCATTAAGGCGGACTTCCTGCTCTTCATCAAAATAAGAGAAGAGAATTTCCGGACATGGGATAATAAAAAATTCATCTTTGCCATTAAGAATACGGGAAAAAATATCCGAATTTTCTTTTTTTTCCTGGAAGGACTTTTCTGATATAAGGAAAACGATATCTCCAGAAGAAAGTGATAGAGGAGTATCTAATGTGCCTATACGAAGTTCCGGACCCTGGAGATCAACAAGAAGTTCCGGAATGATATGCATACGTTCGGAAACTTCGTGATACTGCTGCAGCCAGTCTTCGCAGTCATCAAGATTACTGTGAGAAAGATTGAGCCGCATTCCTGTCATCCCCGCTAAAAACATTGCCTGTATTTTTTCTTTTGAAGCGCAGGCAGGACCGAGTGTTCCGTATAAGTGAAGAGAATGTTTCATGATAAAAACCTCCTGTCATGACATATTAACTATTTAAATCCAGTTTATTTTTTAAACTTCTCAAAACTATGAATTTATTGTATCATATTTTATAAGAAATGGAGGCGTTTTTATGGAATGGAAATTAACAACATTGATTGAAAATCATGAAGATACAGAAGAAAAATATGTATGTGAGCATGGCTTTTCTATTTTAATTGAAAAAATGGATTCCAAACCACCGATTCGGCTATTGATGGATACAGGACAAAGCGGGGCATTTTTTGATAATGCAGAAAAAATGGGTGTTTCTTTAGATAAGCTGGATGCGCTATTGCTTAGTCATGCACACTATGACCATGTGGGTGGTGTGGAAAGATTATTGGAAAATATTCCGATAGAAAAAATGTATGTGGGGAAGAGTTTTTTTCAGGAAAAATATCATGAGAAAAAAGATGGAACAGTAAAAAATATAGGAATTTCATTTTCTAGGAATGATGTGGAAAGGTATGGAGTAAAAATCTGTGAAATAGAAGAAGATAGCCGGGAAATTTTTCCGGGTATAACGATTCATCGAAATTTTGAACGTATTACAGACTATGAGCAGGGAAATCCTCATTTTTTTGTAAAAGAGAAAGGCGTATATAAAAAAGATGATTTTACGGATGAGATTGCAATAGCTCTTGAAATAAAAGACGGAATTGTCGTAATTACAGGCTGCTCACATCCTGGAATTATGAATATAATTTATACGATCAAAAAAAGAAGTAAAAAAAAGATTTGTGGAATTGTTGGCGGAACGCATTTGGTAGAAGCAGATGAGAGTCGGCTTAAAAAGACAATAGCGGCTCTAAAAGAAATCAATATAGAGTTTATTGCAGTTTCGCATTGTACCGGAGATGAAAATTTAGAAATTATAAAAAATGCATTTGGGAAAAAATTTATTTTTAATTGTACAGGGAATGTGATTAAAATTTTGTGATAAAAATGTATCAGCTTTAGAAAAGTGTAAAATTAAAAAATACCTATTGACAATTGAGTACCTGTTCAACTATAATGATAACAGTTGAACAGATATTCAATTATCTGTTTAATGAAGGAGGAAGTTATGGGAACGAAAAAGAGCGATTGTGTGGCAATGTTTCCTGAAAGTATTGAGAAAGTACAAAAGAGTATGCCTAAGGAGACCGAACTTGATAAGGTAGTATCTTTTTTTAAGGTTTTAGCAGATGATACAAGGATACGGATTTTGTACGCATTAAAAGAACAGGAGATGTGTGCCGGTGATATTGCCGTTTTCCTTGACATGACTAAGTCTGCAGTTTCTCATCAGCTTGCTGTGATGCGTAAGATGCATCAGGTGCGGGCAAGAAGAGAAGGGAAGAATGTTTTTTATTCACTGGATGACCAGCATATTGTAGATATTATGGAAGAGGCATTGATTCATATGACACATACCGATTCCTGATATCGAGAAGAGAGGTATCACAATGCAGAGAAAGGTATATATTCTGGAGAATCTTGATTGTGCGAACTGTGCAGCCAAGATTGAAAGAAAGTTAAGCAAGCTGCCGGAGTTAAACGATGTATCAGTTACATTTGCAACAAAACAGCTTCGATTTGAAGCAGAAGACCCAGAAGCAGTTTTGCCAAAAATCAGAGAGACAATTCAGTCTATGGAACCAGATGTTGAGGTTGTAGAAAGAACTCGCGGTAAGCGCAAAACAGCAGAGCATCACCATGAGCACCATGAGCATCATGATCACGAGCATGGTCACGAAGAGAGCTGTGGATGTGGCCACGAGCATCACCATGACCATCATGATCACGAGCATGATCATGAAGAGAGTTGTGGATGCGGCCACGAGCATCACCATGACCATCATGAGCATCATGATCACGAACATGGCCATGAAGACGGTTGTGGATGCGGTCACGAGCATCATCATGAGCATCATGATCACGAGCATGGCCATGAAGAGGGCTGTGGATGTAGCCACGAGCATCACCATGACCATCATGATCACGAGCATGGACATGAAGACGGCTGCGGCTGCGGACATGATCATCATCATGAACCATCCAAACCACAGGCGACGCGATCACATACACATTTTGAAGTGGAATATCATCATGTAGACGGACATCCGGATCACTGTGATTGCAGTCAGTGTAATTCTTATATAGAATATTGTGACGTATGTGGAGAAAGTCTTGCAAAGTGTACTTGCCATATGCCGGATGAGGATTTAGAGAAAAAGGTATATATTTTAGAAGGAATTGATTGTGCGAATTGTGCGGCTAAGATTGAGGCAAAAATCCGCCAGATGCCGGAAGTAGGATTTGCTTCGGTAGCATTTGCAACAAAGCAGCTTCGTGTTTCAGCAAATAATCAGGCAGAGTTATTGCCTAAAATGCAGGCTGTTGTAGATTCTATTGAAGATGGCGTGACAATTGTTCCAAGACAGAGAAAGAGACCAACAGGTATTTCTAATACAAAGATTTATATTTTGGAAGGTCTTGACTGTGCAAATTGTGCAGCTAAGATTGAGGCAAAGTTAAGAACACTCAATGGTGTAGATGATCTGACAATTACTTATGCGACAAAGCAGATGAAGCTTTCTGCAAAGAATCCGGATCAGATGATTCCTTTAATTAAAGAAACAATTGATTCTATGGAAGATGGAATTACAATTGTGCCAAAAGATAATAAAGTAGTAAAATCAGCAGAAAAAGAAGAGAAGAAATTCTCATTTAACAATCCATTAGTAAGTATCGGTATTGGCGCAGTAATATTTATTATTGGTGAGGTACTTGAACATATTGGAAATGTACCAGCAATTCCAATGTTTGCCTTGTTCCTGATTGCATATTTAGTTCTCGGCGGCAAAGTATTAGTTACAGCTGGGAAGAATATTATGAAAGGCCAGGTATTTGATGAAAACTTCCTTATGTGTATCGCAACAATTGGTGCGTTCTGTATTCAGGAATTTCCAGAAGCAGTAGGTGTAATGCTTTTCTATCGTATCGGTGAATATTTTGAAGAAAAAGCAACGGAGCAGAGTCGTACACAGATTATGGAAGCAGTTGACTTAAGACCGGAAGTTGTTAATCTTATTGTTGGAGAAGATATTCGTGTCATTGATGCAGAAGAAGCTAATGTAGGAGATATCCTTTTAGTACGTCCCGGTGACCGTATTCCATTAGATGGTGTTATCATTGATGGAGAGAGCCGTATTGATACTTCACCTGTCACCGGTGAACCAGTACCGGTTATGGCAAAAACAGGAGATAATATTGTTTCCGGATGTGTCAATACATCAGGACAGTTAAAAATTCGTGTTGAGAAGATTCTTGAGGAATCTATGGTAACAAGAATTCTTGATTCAGTGGAAAATGCAGCAGCAAGTAAGCCGAATATTGACAAGTTTATTACTCGTTTTGCAAGAGTGTATACACCGTTTGTTGTATTTTTTGCATTATTTGTAGCAATTGTTCTTCCATTTATTTTACCTGATTCTCTGAACTGGCATCTTTTTGTAGATAGTGCATACACAGGAACAGTAAATACCATTTATGGAACAAGCGGAACAGCATCAATTTATACAGCATTGACATTCCTTGTTATCAGTTGCCCTTGTGCATTAGTATTAAGTGTTCCTCTGGCATTCTTTTCAGGAATTGGAGCGGGCTCTAAAAAAGGTATCCTCTTTAAAGGAGGAATTGCTATTGAAGGGCTTAAAAATGTCAAAGCAATTGTAATGGATAAAACAGGAACGATCACAAAAGGTAACTTTGTAGTTCAGAAAGCAAATCCGGCAGGAAATGCGATGACTGCAAATGATTTGTTAGCAATCAGTGCAAGTTGTGAATTGTCTTCTACACATCCGATCGGAAATAGTATTGTAGATGCAGCAAAAGAAAAGGGACTTTCCATTGAGCGGCCTTCTAAAGTAGAAGAAATCGCAGGACATGGTATACGTGCAGAACTTAGTAAAGGTGTGGTTCTTTGTGGTAACAGAAAGCTTATGGATGAACAGAATGTTGATCTTAGCTCCTATCAGAAAGAAGACTTTGGCACAGAAGTCCTCGTTGCATTAAACGGTAAATTTGTTGGAAACATTGTTATTTCTGATACAGTAAAGGAAGATGCGAAAGAAGCAATCGCAGCGGTAAAGAAGCAGGGAATCATTACTGCAATGCTTACAGGCGATGCGCAGGAGAGCGCAGATGCTGTTGCAAAAGAAACAGGAATCGACGAAGTACATGCAAAATTGCTTCCACAGGATAAGTTATCCGAGCTGAAGAAAATCAGAGAAAGTCATGGAGCAGTTATGTTTGTCGGAGATGGTATCAACGATGCACCGGTACTCGCTGGCGCAGATGTTGGTGCGGCAATGGGAAGCGGCGCAGATGCAGCAATTGAAGCAGCAGATGTCGTATTTATGAATTCTGAAATGAAAGCGATTCCGGAAGCAGTCAGCATTGCAAAGATGACAAACAGCATTTCATGGCAAAACGTTGTATTTGCACTTGCGATTAAAATTATTGTTATGATCATGGGACTTTTCGGATTTGCAAATATGTGGATCGCAGTATTTGCAGATACAGGAGTATCCGTACTCTGCCTTCTGAATTCCATTAGGATTCTTCATAGAAAATAATAGTTTGTAGATTTCGTATAGACGAAAAAAGAAATACTGCCCTATCCCATCTGCTCTGTAGTCGCTGTGTTTAAAATGCTCGTCCGCATCTTAAACACGCTCCGAAGCCGCATCTGGGATAGGGCAGTATTTCTTTTTTCTGACTATCTAAATCCACAATCGGTGAGAATGAGGGGATTGTCCAGAAGGCTATGGTTTTCATCCAAATAAAGGCTCCAGACAAGGAATATTTTCTTATGGAGAAATAGTTATTTGATTAAAAATCATAATCTTCCAAAGAATCCCCTTCTCTTTCCAACACAAATCACTAGTTTGCTATTTGCTATCAAAACTGCCAGCCGCTGAAACATATTTTTGTACTGAATTGTAAGAGAACTACGATAAAGAAAAAAGAATTGTGATAAGTATTGCATTTTGTGACTTTGCGCTGTGGAATTTTGACTCTGAAAACTTCGGACTCGTTTTTCCGAAGTTTTTGTTTTTTGAGACAAAATGAAGCGTTTAGCGCAACGGAACAAAATCAAACTTATCACAATTCTTTTTTCTTTATCATAGTTCTCAAAGAAGACATCCTCATCTGGAGATTTTCATTCCAAATAAAAACTATAGACTTCTGGACAATCCCTTTATTCCTAGCCATGATTTAAATATTAATTTCCATTTGAAACCCAAAGAGCAGAAAACCAGAAATTTAATATAGAAGAAAATGTGATGTCGGAGCGAGTAAAAATGCCGGTCAGGCATTTTCTACGCCGCGACTATCTTCACATTTTCTTCTATATTAAATTTCTGCTTTTCGTTTCTTTAGTCCAGCAAATTAATAGTTAATCTGCTCTGTATTCTTCTGGAATATCTTCTTCATCCCATACGATAACATTAAAGTTTTTCTGGCATCCCATCTTGATTCCAAAGCCAAGTACATTATCCGTAGAACGGTCTAAAGCAACTTTGATAAAATCAACAGCTTCTTTATGTTTGGTTCCTACAACATATACATTAAAGTTTTTAGAATATTCTCCATTTAAAACGGTGAATTCTCCTTTTTTTAAATGTTCATCTCGTTCTGGTGCTAACTTTCTCTTTTCAAGTATTGTCATGATATCTCCTCCTAAAAATCTTCACAATAAACCATTATAACATTTATTGCGAATACTTCAAGGTGTCTTGGAGAAAGAATTATTGTGGAAGTTCTTGTGTAGAACCTGTCATTAAAAAGTTTTTACAAAGATATCCCTCGCGCACACCGTAGCGGGATACCCATATCTTCTCACAGTGAAGTCTTTCTATAATTTCTTTTACAACAAGCATACCGGGGATGATCGTATGGACACGATCTGGGCATAGTTTTAAAATATAATTACGGGAAGCAACATCACGTTTTAATAGTATTTTTAAAATTTTATTGAATTCATCTTTTGTAATGATTCGATTATTTTCCTCTTTGTTAAAATGGTAATTGACAATATTTAAGATGGCACGACATGTACCGCCGACACAACAGACTTTTTCTGGTGCTTTTTTTGGAAAATCAACAGCATCGAGTCGTTTTGAAATACATTTTGCAATCGCTTTTTGTTCTTTTTTATCTGGCCATAAACCGGAAACGTGATTGTGGAAAAGATTTAAAGAACCGATAGAAATACTTTGGGATTTTTTTACTTTTTCATTTTTTACACGAACGAATTCGGTACTTCCACCACCGATATCGAACATAATACCGTTCTTTAAATCGGTTGTGTACAGGGCACCATAGTAGCCTAAGATACCTTCTTCGCTGCCGGCAATGACATCAACACAAAGATCGGTTCTTCGCTTGATTGTTTCAAGTGCTTTTTCTGTATTCTTGATATTACGTAAAGAAGCGGTAGCAAACACATGCATTTCGTTCACACCAAGCTGCTGTAAAAGGACTTTGAAATCAAGCAGTACGGCACATGCCTGATTGATACCATCATTAGACATAATTCCATGGGAGACATATCCGGCAAGACCGGCCATATATTTTTTTGAGAATAAGGTTTCAAAGCGTCCGTTCTCTAATGTATTATAAAGAGAAAGACGAATTGTATTGGAACCTAAATCGACAATAGCACATTTCATAAATATTAACCTCCTGATAAAATCGCTATAGTTTATAATAACAAGTATTGGTAAGAAAGGAAAGAAATATAAGTCAAGTTTATGTAAAAAAGAATATGAAAAATAATATTGAAATAAAAAAAAGATTGTGATAAAATAAATGTAATATTTTTACAATAAAGGAGTTAGCTATGACAAGTCAATGTGATTTATGTGCATATTACTGGATTGATGAAGAAGATGGGACAGGAGAATGCCAGGTGAATCTGGATGAGGATGATCTGGCGAGAATGTTGTCTGGTTCTGCAGATAGTTGTCCGTATTTTCAGATGTATGATGAGTATAAGATTGTGCGGAAACAGATCTAGAAGATAAGATGTAGATCTAGAAGATATAATCAGGGATTAAATCCGGGGGTAATGGAAGGCGGTTAACAATCAGCTTATCAAAGTATTAGATAAACTGATTTCGCTCTTTATTATATTCAAAGCCTGCAGAAGATAGTTTTTCTTTAAGAGTATTCTCATCAATATTCATATCTTCGCACAAAGCCTCTAATGAAGAGTAGAAGTCGCGCAGCTTTGTGTTAATGACGCTGTAAAGCATAATCGGATCTTTGGGTAATCGTTCCATAGTAGTATCCTTTCTTGGAAATTAATCGTAAATATGCCGAGGCATTATTGAATATCTAATAACATAAGTTTTATCGAAATATTCTCGGAGATAAATGAACGCAAAAAAAGAGATGTCTACACATAAATATATAAAATAAATATTTAAGAACCAGTATAGTAGTGACATCTCTTTAAAATTAGAATAATATGTCTAATTTATGTTTAAATTATATATGAAATTTTAGAAAAAAGCAAGAGAAAATTGAAAGAAAATTCTTAGATTAATATACCATATAGAGATTAGTTATGGAAAGTGGAAAAATAATGGAAAAAAACGTTAATTTTCTGGACTTCATTTTTAATTTGTAGTATTCTAATAAATAGAAATTTTATTGGAGGTAATATTTATGAATAAAGTATGGAAATTCCATAATGACGTGGATACCGACCAGATCATTGCATCACAGTATCTACTTTTACCAGATATTGAAGCAATGAAACAATATACATTTGAATCCTTAGATCCTGATTTTTCAAAAAAAGCGCAGCCGGGTGATTTGATCGTTGCCGGAGAGAATTTTGGCTGTGGTTCATCGAGAGAACAGGCACCGAGTGTTTTAAAAGCTCTTGGAATTAAAGCGGTAATTGCCAAGTCATTTGCCAGAATCTTTTATCGTAATTCTATCAATATCGGACTCCCGGTTATTGTATGTAAGGAATTGTACGATCATGTAGAAGACGGTGGAGGGGCAGATCTTGATCTTTCTGCCGGTACAGTCACTGTTAACGGACAGGTATTTTCTTGTACAAAGCTTCCGGAATATATGCAGAATATTTTGAATGCCGGAGGATTGATTGCATCTTTAAATAAGGAGGAAGCGTAGATTATGGGAATGACTTTAGGAGAAAAGATTATCGCTCGTGCTGCCGGTGTTGATTTTGTAAAACCGAATGATATCCATACAGTGACACTTGACCGTATGATGAGTAATGATGGTACAACACATCTTACGGTGGATATGTATCATAATCAATTAAAACATCCTCAAATTGCGGATAAAGATAAAGTAGTATTTATCATGGATCACAATGTTCCAGCTGAGAACCCGAAGACAGCAGAGGCACATAAAAAGATGCGTGATTTTGCAATAGAGAATGATATTAAGTTATATGAAGGACAGGGAGTCTGTCACCAGATTATGATGGAAGATTATGTCTGCCCTGGAGAGTTGATTTTTGGCGCAGATTCACATACCACTTCTTACGGAGCATTAGGAGCGTTTGGTACAGGGGTTGGATGTACAGATTTTTTATATGCGATGACAACAGGAACATCCTGGGTTATGGTTCCTGAAACAATCCGTTTTAATCTGCACGGAGAATTAAAAGAAGGGGTTTACCCAAGAGATTTAATTCTTACGATTATTGGAGATATCGGAGCGAATGGAGCGAATTATAAGATTATGGAGTTTGCGGGAGATGGAGCGCACAAGCTTTCTGTTGATGACCGTATGGTTCTTTGTAATCTCACTGTAGAGGCCGGTGCAAAGGCTGGTATTGTTGAGCCGGATGAAAAGGTTGTAGAATATTGTAAAGCGCATGGTCGTGAGGCTGTACATATGTTTAAAAGTGATGAGGATGCACATTTTTGTGAAGTGTATGATTATGACTTGAGTAAGATTGAACCAGTTGTTGTACGCCCGGATTTTGTAGATAATTTTGCCCTGCTTAAAGATGTAAAAGAAGAGCGGATCGCTATTGACGAAGCTTTCTTAGGTTCTTGTAATAATGGACGTATTGATGACCTTCGTGTGGCTGCAGAGATTGTCAAAGGAAAACAGGTTGATCCTAAGGTTCGATTCATCGTTGCACCGGCTTCAAAAGCTGTTTACATTCAGGCGTTAGAAGAAGGAATTATCACTACTTTAATGGAAGCAGGGGCGATGGTTATGAATTGTAACTGTTCCGTATGCTGGGGAAGCTGTCAGGGTGTAATCGGTGAGAATGAAGTACTGATTTCCACAGGAACGAGAAACTTTAAAGGTCGTGCAGGTGCGCCAAGTTCCAAAGTATATCTGGCAAGTGCTGCAACAGTAGCAGCTTCTGCTCTTGCAGGATACATTACGGAACCGGAAGCGTAAAGCATTTTATTATAGAAAGAGGTAGTATATCATGGAACAGTTTACTGGAAAAGTATGGATACTCGGTGATGATATTGATACAGATATTATTATTCCGACAGAGTATCTGGCACTTCCTACCGTTGAAGATATGAAGCAGTATGGATTTTCTCCGCTAAGACCAGAACTTGCAGGGCAGATTCAGGAAGGAGATATCATTGTTGCTGGAAAGAATTTTGGCTGTGGCTCCTCCAGAGAACAGGCACCGGAAATTATCAAGGCATTAAAGATCAAGTGTGTCATTGCAAAGTCTTATGCTCGTATTTTCTTTAGAAACTCTATTAATAATGGACTTTTACTTATTGAGAACAGTGATATTCAGGATGTGATTAAAGAAGGCGATACCCTGACAGTGCATATGGGGGAATCTTTAGAATTTGATGGAAAGACATATCCGATTCATCCACTGCCAGATAACCTGATGGATATTATTAATGCAGGTGGTCTTGTAAAAGCGATGCAGAAACGTAACGGAATTATTTAGGAGGCAGTCATGGGAAGTACATTAATTGAGAAAATTATCGAAAAAAATACTGGCCTTTCTAAAGTAACTCCTGGCCAGATTGTTACAGTAAATGTTGACAGAGTAATGATTCATGATATTTTCATTCCTTTTGTTGCAGAAAAGTTCGAAGAAATGGGATTTACAAAGCTCTGGGATCCGGATAAAGTGGTATTGATCTATGATCATCTTGTTCCGACAAGTGCAGTAGAAGATGTTCGCCATTTTAAGATTGGAGATGCTTTTGCGGATAAATACGGCTTAACACACGTACACAGACGTGACGGTATCTGTCATCAGCTGATGACAGAAGCGGGTTATGCAAAGCCGGGTAATATTGTTTTTGGTACAGATTCCCATACAACAACGTATGGATGTGTCGGCTGTTTTTCTTCTGGTATCGGTTACACAGAGATGGCTTCGATACTTGGTACAGGAGAAATGTGGATTCGTGTTCCAGAAACAATCAAAGTAGTTATTAATGGAACATTACCGGCAAATGTAACAGCGAAAGATGTTATTTTACGTTTAATTGGAGATTTACGTGCTGATGGGGCGACATACAAAGCACTTGAGATTACAGGTTCAGCAGTAGATGCCATGTCTGTTGCTTCTAGAATGACGATTTCTAATATGGCGATTGAAGCAGGAGCAAAGTGCTGCCTGTTCCGTCCAGATGAGAAAACCTGTGAGTATTCAGAAGTAAAGATGGAAGATGTCGATTGGTTATATGGTGATGAAGATGCTACATATTGCCGGACGATCACGTATCAGGCGGAAGAACTCGTACCGGTGTGTGCCTGCCCTTCACAGGTAGATAATATCCATCCTGTGAGCGAACTTGTCGGAACAGATATTGATCAGGTATTCATCGGTTCCTGTACAAATGGACGATTAGAAGATTTAGCAGTAGCAGCAAAAATTCTTGAAGGAAAGACGGTAGCATGTCGTACCATCATAACTCCGGCAAGCCGTAAGATTTACATTGAGGCAATAAAAGCAGGTTATATGGAAACCTTAGCAAAAGCAGGAGCAATTATTACTCAGCCAGGATGTGGATTATGCTGTGGACGTGCGGGCGGAATCCTTTGTGATGGAGAAAAAGTACTTGCAACGAATAATAGAAATTTCCTGGGACGTATGGGAACGTCTAAAGTAGGAATTTATCTGGGGTCCCCTGCAACTGCGGCAACATCTGCAGTTTATGGAAAGATTACATTACCAAAGTAATTAAAAAATAAAAAACAGCCCCCTGATAACTAACGTATACAGTTGTCAGGGGGCTGTGACGTTAGAATGATACATACATATTAAAAATAGTGGGAATTGTATAAATATATGTACATAAGAGCGGCTGTATGGTATAATGAAAAAGATACATTGGGGATGCAAAATGTACTCTTAGAAAAGACTCTGAGACTACATCAAAGAGGAAGGGAGAAGGTCTATGCAGAAATATGTTGTATTACAGGTTACATTAAAGGAGAAGTTAATTGGGACATCATCTAAGAATTTAAGTGAGTTGGAAGATGTAATTAACAAACAGGCAGATAAGGGATATCGGTTACATACAATCAGTACCACATCAGGCGGAAGTAAGGGACTTGGAGGCGGAGACCGTATTCAGGCTACGATGGTATTTGAAAGAATTGAATAAGAAAAATTGAATAAAAAAGAATCGAATAAACGTATACATTCATTTCTTGTAAAGTGAATATATAAGTTAAAAAGCGAATCCCCCAGATGAGGAACCTTCTGGGGGATTCTTTATATTAAGTAATGAAGATATGATAAAAAATATGGAAAGGATTAGTTGTTGTTTAAAACGTCTTTCACTGTATCTTCTACCATTTTTTTAGTAACGATCTCAACTGTGTCGCGGCAGATAGCAAGCTCTTCGTTTGTTGGGATACAGATAACTTTTACTTTGGAGTCCGGAGTAGAGATGATACGTTCTTCTCCATGCATCTTGTTTGCTTTCTGGTCTAATGTTGTATCAAGGTAATCGAAGTGTTCGATAATTCTTGAACGGATGATATCATCGTTCTCACCGATACCAGCTGTAAATACGATAGCATCAACACCGTTCATAACGGCAATGAAACTTCCGATATATTTAACTACAGAGTGAGCGAATACTCTTAAAGCTAAGTCAGCACGTTTGTTACCTGCTTTTGCAGCTTCATCAAGATCACGGAAGTCAGAAGAAACACCAGAAATACCAAGAACACCAGATTTCTTATTTACGATATCCATAACCTGCTCAAGAGAAAGATTTTCTTTATGAGCGATGAATTCGATACAAGTAGGGTCGATATCACCAGAACGTGTACCCATTACAAGTCCCTCTAATGGAGTAAGACCCATAGATGTATCTACACACTTTCCACCGTCAACTGCGGAAATAGAAGAACCATTACCAAGGTGGCATATAACGATTTTTAAATCTTCTGGTTTTTTACCAAGGATTTCAGCTGCTCTTAAAGAAACATATTTGTGAGATGTTCCATGGAAACCGTAACGACGAACAGCATATTTTTCATAATACTCGTATGGAAGACCATAAATATAAGCTTCTGGTGGCATCGTCTGATGGAATGCTGTATCAAATACACCAACCATAGGAGTTGTAGGAAGGAGCTCTCTACAAGCAGCAACACCAACTAATGTAGGAGGGTTGTGAAGTGGAGCTAAGTCATTACAGGATTCAACAGTCTTTAATACATCATCTGTAAGAAGTGTGGAACAAGCAAACTTCTCACCACCATGTACCATACGGTGTCCAACAGCATCAATTTCATCGATAGATTTTAAAATACCATTTTCAGGGTTTGTTAACTGTTTTAATACAAGTTCAACAGCCTGACGATGTGCAGGCATAGCAGCTTCATATTTAATCTTATCCTGACCAGCAGGCTGGTAAGTTAACACACCATCAATACCAATTCTTTCACATAAACCCTTTGCAAGAACGTGTTCTGTCTCAGAATCGATAACCTGATATTTGAGAGAAGAGCTACCGCAGTTAATTACTAATACCTTCATTTTGTATCTCCTTTTGTATAATAATTTATTACGAAACGCCAAATTTCGCTTATTTTATTCTGTTAGGCATATTATAGAACTTTTTTTTTACGTTGGAAATGTACTTATTCAACTTGTGATGGAGTTTTTTTGTTATTTCGGTACTTTTTTTTAAGTTTTGATAGGTAATTGTATTTCATAATAAACAATAAATGTTTTTGTTTGAAAGTTAACATGATTAGACAAAAAGATAAAAATGTCAAAAATACGCGATTATACAAGTATAAAAATGTAAGAAATCACAGAAAACAGAAAAGTTGCTATTTTGTTTGTTTTCGGGTATACTATAGGCGGTTGCTCGACTTGAAAACCGTAAAGAGTAAATAATAGAAAAGGAATTCGTTATGAAGGTAGCAGGAATCATTGCAGAATATAATCCGTTTCACAAAGGACATCAATATCATATAGAAGAAACAAGAAAGCAGACAGGGGCAGATTACGTTATTGCAGTAATGAGCGGAGATTATGTACAAAGAGGAGAACCAGCAATTGCAGATAAATATATGAGAACCCGGATGGCTCTGTCAGGAGGGGCAGATCTCGTCATTGAAATGCCGGTAATATATGCGACAGCCAGTGCAGAATATTTTGCAACTGCAGGTATCGGCATACTTGATCGCTTAGGTTGTGTTGATTATCTTTCTTTTGGAAGTGAATGGGCAGGTATTGAAGATTATTCTTCCTATGCGACGTTGTTTCTTGAAGAGCCGGAAGAATATAGGCAGATTTTACAAGAACAATTAAAGCGAGGAAAAAGTTTTCCGGAAGCAAGAGCTTTCGCAGCAGGAAAGCTGCTTTTTGATTCGAAACCAGAAACAGCTGTAGAATTTTTGAAAGAGCCGAATCACATATTAGGTTTAGAATATATTAAGGCACTGCGTCGGAGAAATTCTTCCATTCAATCAATTACCGTTAAAAGAAAAGGAAACCATTATCATGAAAAAATACTTGCCGAAGAGTATTCTTCTGCAACATCCATCAGAAGGGAACTGTATCAATATTATAGTAGGAATAAGGAAAATAAAATATTTTCTAATAAAAATAATGAAAAAATGTTTGTAAATAGAGAGTACCCTGTGGGTAAAGAAAACTATGTCGCTAAAGAATATAAAGAGAGTGCATTTGTAAATGCACTTTGCGGAGAATATTCTCCTTTTATAGAAGGGTTTTTACAGGGAAACTTTGTTACATGGGAAGATATGATGCCATATCTTGAATATACTTTTCTTTTGAAAAACAGGGTGATCGGAAAATACTTTGGAATGAACCTTGATCTGGCAAGAAGATTTCAAAATATATTTGAACCAGGACTTTCTTTTGAAACTTTAATAGAAAGACTTCACGCAAAGCAGCTTACGGATGCCGCATTAAGGAGAGTACTTTTGCATATCGTACTCCATATAAAATATTATCCATTTTTAGAAGAAGCGAAAAACATTCCGGTACCGTATGCAAGAATTTTAGGTTTTTCTAAAAAAGCCTCCCCGCTTTTGCGGAAAATACGAAAGAAATCCAGTATAGATATTATTCAGCGCCCAATCGAAGGTAAAAAGTTATATGCTGCCAGTTCCCCACAGGCTCAGATTTATAATGTAGATATTCGCAGTGCGGATTTTTATGAGCAGATTGCAGCAAGAAAAGCCGGAAGAAAACCAGTTAGAGAATATACACGCCAGCAAATAGTAAAATAAATTTGTGCGTTTTTTTATGGCTTTCTCATTATTCGAGAGTACCTTACTAGTGCCAAAGACAGAATTTAAAATAGATATGGAGAATTTTTTTGAATCGCGTTATACTAATTTACGTATCCAATGTGAGGAAACTCACCACCTGAAAGAGGTGGGAGTCTTCTCGACTGAGGTAAAATAGACAGCAAAGAGAATACAAAATAAAAAGAGATAGAAAGAGAGGTCGATTTATGTATAATGCAGGATTGATTTTAGAAGGAGGAGGAATGCGCGGGGTGTATACCGCCGGCGTATTAGATGCCTTTTTAGATGCAGGAATTGAATTTTCAAGTGTATATGGCGTATCAGCAGGAAGCTGTCATGCATGCAGCTATCTTTCAAAGCAAAGAGGAAGAGCCTTTCGGGTGAATGTGGATTATCTGGATGATCCAAATTATTGTGGAGCAAAAACATTTTTAAAAACAGGGAATGTTTTTGGACCGGAGATGCTTTATGAACAGATTCCAGATGTATTAGATCCATTTGATCATCAGGCTTTTTTAAATTATCCGGGTAAGTTTTATGCTGTTGTTACGGATGTAGATACTGGAGCTGCAAGGTATTTAAGGGTACGAGATCTGAGAAAGCAGATGTGGATGATCCGCGCATCTAGCTCTCTCCCGTTAGTATCTAAGACACTCGTTGTAAAAGGTCATAAACTTCTTGATGGAGGAATCGCAGACAGCATTCCTATTCGAAAATCAATAGAAGACGGTAATGAGAAGAATGTAGTTATTCTTACAAGAGACAAAGGATATCGTAAAGAGCCAAATAAACTAATGCCGCTCATGCATCTTCGTTATCCAAAGTACAAAGCATTTCTTCATGCAATGGAAACGAGACATATCCGTTACAATGAAACACTGGACTTTTTAGAAGAGCAGGAAAAGGAAGGAAAAATATTGATCATTCGTCCGCAGGTGAAGGTTGATGTCGGAAGAATTGAGAAAGATAAAGCGAAACTTACCGTTCTTTATAAACAAGGTTTTCATGATGGTGGGCAAATGATAGAAACAATGAAAGAATACCTTGAGAAATAGTAGAAATTCTTCTCATTTTCTGATAGACTAAAAGACAAGTAATAAGTAGAAAGGATTGGAAAACATGAGTAAGAAAAAAGTAGTAGTAGCTCTTGGACACAGAGCACTCGGAACAACAATGCCAGAACAGTACAAAGCAACAAGAAAGACAGCAAAAGCGATTGCTGATTTAGTAGAAGCAGGAGCAGATGTTGTCATTTCTCATAGTAATGCACCACAGGTTGGAATGATTCATACAGCCATGAATGAATTTAGTAAGGAGAGAGAAGATTATACACAGGCACCGATGTCTGTCTGCTCTGCGATGAGTCAGGGGTATGTCGGATATGATTTACAGAATGCTATTCGTGCAGAACTTTTAAAAAGAGGTGTATATCGTCCTGTATGTACAATCATTACACAGGTAATGGTAGATCCTTACGATGATGCATTCACAGAACCGGTAAAGGTGATCGGGAGACTCCTTTCCAAAGAGGAAGCAGAACAGGAAGAGAAACATGGTAACTATGTAACAGAAGTAGAAGGCGGATATCGAAGAATCGTAGCAGCGCCAAAGCCACAGGGAATTATTGAGATAGATTCAATCAAAGCTTTATCTGATCAGGGTCAGGTAGTGATTGCCTGCGGCGGTGGTGGAATTCCTGTATTAGCACAGGGAGTAGAGCTTCATGGTGCAAGTGCAGTAATTGAAAAAGACTATGCGAGCGGAAGAATGGCAGAACTTTTGAATGCAGACGCGCTTATGATCTTAACAAGCGTAGAACATGTATGTGTAGGTTATAATACAGATCAGGAAGTTCCATTAGAACATATTTCTGTAGAAGACGCACAGCAGTATATTAATTCAGGACAGTTTGAGCCAAACACAATGCTTCCAAAGATTGAAGCTGGAGTATCCTTCCTTGAAAAAGGCAATGGAAGAAAGGTAATCATCACATCTATTGATAAAGCCTTAGAAGGATATTTAGGTAAAACAGGTACAATAATAGAATAAGTTCTCAAGTTCACAAGTTAAATCTTTTTGCTTATATTGCACATCTGTATTTTTGCTGAATATATTGTTGTAGAATCAAACAGGAGTATTATCAGGTATGATGAGAAGATATCTTGTAATATTAATGATGCCATGTTTCGTGATGCTGTTTGGTATCTGTTGTCTGGCAGGCTGTGAGGGAAGCAAACATCATTTGAAAACAGTACGTTTAAATGAAGTGGCTCATTCTATTTTTTATGCCCCACAATATGTGGCGATAGAAAAAGGTTATTTTGAGAAAGAGGGCATTAAGCTGGAGCTCACAACCGGGTTTGGCGCAGATAAAACGGCGACGGCAGTCATCAGTGGAGATGCAGATATTGCTTTTATGGGACCAGAGGCAACGATTTATCAATTTAATCAGGGGAATGCAGATTATCTTATCAATTTTGCACAGCTTACTCAAAGAGCAGGTAATTTTGTTGTAAGCCGGAATAAAGAAGAAGATTTTCAATGGGAGAACTTAAAAGGAAAGAAAGTTATTGGCGGAAGGCCAGGCGGCATGCCGGAAATGGTATTTGAGTATGTTTTGAAAAAACATGGGATGAATCCACAAAAAGACATTAATCTTGTACAAAATATTGATTTTGCGAATACATCCGGAGCATTTGTTTCAGGAAAAGCAGATTATACTATTGAATTTGAACCGTCAGCTACATTGATTGAAGAACAGGGGGCAGGTTATGTAGTTGCCTCTGTAGGAAAAGAGAGCGGATATGTGCCATATACAGCTTACAGTGTAAAGAAAAGCTATCTTGAATCACATAAAGAATTACTGGAAGCATTTACTCGGGCAATCGAAAAAGGACAGCAATATGTCAATACACATACACCGAAAGAAGTTGCAAAAGTAATTGCACCGCAATTTAAAGATACAGATAGAAAAACAATAGAAAAAATAGTAAAAAGATATGCGGAACAAGATAGTTATAAAGAAAATACAAAATTTGAAAAAGAAAGCTTTGTATTAATTCAGGATATCTTAGAAGAAGCAGGAGAACTAGAAAAACGCGTAGAATATGAAACATTAGTTACAACAGAATTTTCAGAAAAATACTAATTTGAGGTACTAAAGAAACGAAAACCAGAAATTTGATAGAAAAGAAAATGTGAAGATAGTCGCTTCGTAGAAAATGCCTGACCGGCATTTTTACTTGCTCCGACATCACATTTTCTTTTCTATCAAATTTCTGGTTTTCTGTTCGTTGGCTCCAGATGGAAATTAGTATTTTCGTTTTAGGAAAAAGGGGATTGCCCAGAAGGCTATGGCTTTTATCCAAATAAAGACTCTAGACGAGGCATATTTTCTTATGGCGAAATAGCTCTCTTATTAAAAATCATAATTTTCTGGAGAATCCCCTTCTCTTTCCAACAGAAATTACTAATTTGTTATTTATTATCAAAAACAGTCAGCCGCTGAAATAAAATTTATGCTGAATTGTAGGAAAACTATGGTAAAGAAAAAAAGAATTGTTATAAGTATTGCATTTTGTGACTTTGCGCTATGGAATTCTGACCATAGGAACTTGAGACTCGTTTTTCCCAAGTTCCTGTTTTTCTGGGCAGAATGGAATGCTTAGCGCAACGGAACAAAATCTAACTTATAACAATTCTTTTTCTTTAGAAGACTAACTACAATTCAGCTCAATATCTTCTACTAAAGCGGCGTCTGTGTCTCCAGCAAATTAGTATTGTAATAGTTTTCTTGATCTTTGAATTAATGCCGGGTCATCGGAGCTGTTTAAAAAGGTGACATTACCTTTGTGGGTTTGGTCGAGCTGTCTTAGGTTAGCAACGGTAAGGCGGCGGAGCAGTTCTTTGGCAGTTCCGTATCCACCATCAAAAATTGTGACAGATGGACCGACAATCTTTTGGATGGTGTCTTTTAAAAACGGATAGTGTGTGCAACCAAGAACGATTCCGGTAATATCTTTATCTTTATAAGGATCAAGAAGGTTGTGAAGAAAGTTTTCAAGCTTTTCCCCGGAGAGAATACCCTGTTCAACAAATTCCATCAGACCGGGACAGGGGAGGGGATAAATATCCGCCTGTTTATCGTAAATACTTTCCAGTTTGTGGAATTTTTCTTCGCGTAATGTCATTGGAGTAGCCATAACGATAACTTTTGCGTGTTCGCAGGCAAGCACAGCTGGCTTAATAGCAGGTTCCACCCCGACTAAAGGCAGATCGGGATACATATCTCTTAAGATGCGTACAGCAGCACTTGTTGCAGTATTACACGCAACAGCAATGGCTTTTGCATGTTTTTCTTTGATAAGGTATGTAATATGTTCAATCGTAAGTGTACGGACTTCTTCAAGTGTTTTTGTACCATAAGGGGCGTGTTTGGAGTCCCCGTAATAAATAAAATCTTCATTTGGCATCAGTTTTGTCATCTCTCTTAAAACACTGATGCCACCCATGCCGGAATCAAATACGGCAATAGGATCAGATAGTTGATTCATAATTAATTATGTTCCTCCTGATTAAATTTTCCTTAGTCTTTAAAATAGTATAGTTTCTTTTCTTCTTGAAATCAAGAGAATTGTGCATAAACAGTGATTGATTTATACATTTTCGTTGAAAGGCCGCGAGGGATGTGGTATCATTTAAATCGCTTTTAATGAAATAAATAGAGATAATAAAAGAATATTCATAGAAACGATTGATCAAAAACAGTAAATAAGATTAGAGGGAATGATAGCGAGTATGGGAAAGAAATATTTAGTGGTTAGTGATAATCATGGAAGTATGGCGAATTTGGAATATGTAATTGACAGATTTCATGGTCAGATTGAAGGACTTATCCATTGTGGTGATATGGAAATTCCGCCGGAAATGTTAGAAGAACTGGCTGGGTGCCCGGTTTATATGGCAGCCGGAAACTGTGATTATAATTTTAGCAGAGATAAAGAAGATGTTTTTGAACTTGGCGATCATGTGGCGTTTGTGACACATGGAGATGTTTATGGCGTGAGCTGGGGTGAAGAAGAACTTGTAAGCAGAGCGCAGGAGATGGGAGCAGATGTCGTTTTTTACGGTCATACGCATTGTCCGGCATATCATGTATATGAAAGTGAAGGTGTGACAGTCTTTAATCCGGGAAGTATTGCGTTACCAAGACAGATGACACCATCGGGTCCGACTTTTTTGATTATTGATCTGGCAGATGACGGAAGACTTACACCGGAATTATATACGTTATAAATAGATACTTTTAAAATGACCGGCTATGATGAAGTGAAACATATAGCAGGGGTTTGGAGGAAATATGAAGCGACAGAAAAGGGTAGCGGTAATTAATGATGTGACAGGGTTTGGCAGATGTTCTGCTGCTGTGGCACAGCCGATTATTTCTGCGATGAAGATACAGTGTTGTGTAATGCCGACAGCAATTTTGTCTGTGCATACAGGATTTCCGAACTATTTTTTACAGGATTATACGCCATATCTTGAGACATATATGAATAGTTGGGAAGAAACCGGTATTGAATTTGATGGAATTACGACAGGATTTATTGGTTCAAAAGAACAGATCGGACTAGTTGTCGAATTTTTTAAAAAATTTAAAAAAGAGAATACATTGGCTGTAGTTGATCCGGTAATGGGAGATTACGGGAAGTTGTATTCTTCTTATACGGATGATATGTGTCAGGAGATGAAGAAACTTCTTCCTTATGCGGATGTGCTTACTCCAAATCTTACAGAAGCATGTCGTATCCTTGATCTGGATTATCATAAGGTGGATTTGTCAGAAGAAGGTTTGGAGGCAATCTGTGAGGCATTAAGTGAAATGGGACCGGACAGGATTGTGATTACCGGACTGCAGCAGGGGGATTTGATTTTTAATTATATTTTTGAGAAAGATAAAACTTCGGAGCTGTTGTCTACAAGAAAAATTGGTGGAGACCGTTCTGGAACAGGTGATGTTTTTTCTTCTATTGTAACGGGAGCCTTAGTGCAGGGACAGGATTTTAAAACTGCGGTGAAAAGAGCAGTAACTTTTCTTGACAAAGCCATTGCTTATACAGCACAGATGGGATTGCCATGGAATTACGGAATATGTTTTGAAGAATATTTAGAGGAGATTTAGAGATGATTTTATATACAGTAAAAAATGGTGTTTATTATAATTTAGAAGATTTTAAAGAGGATTTATCAGATCTTGGAGAGAATGGATTCCCGAATAAGATTTATATTAATATGACAAATCGATGCTCTTGTTCTTGTACATTTTGTTTAAGAAGTTTAAAAGAATTTAATGAACATAACAGTTTATGGCTTAAGGAAGAACCATCGGTAGAATTAGTAAAAGAATTGTTTTCAAAATATGACTGGTCTCATGTAGCAGAAATTATTTTCTGTGGTTTTGGAGAACCGACCATGCGCTTTGATGATGTAGTGGAAGTGGCTCGGTGGTTAAAGAGTATACATCCGGATATTCCGTTACGTATCAATAC
Source organism: Anaerobutyricum soehngenii (assembly GCF_009697165.1). Lineage (NCBI taxonomy): Bacteria > Bacillati > Bacillota > Clostridia > Lachnospirales > Lachnospiraceae > Anaerobutyricum > Anaerobutyricum soehngenii. Next base: position 23,190 of record NZ_VULP01000027.1, read on the forward strand.
GAATGGTTTATCCGATTTGGTGTTCGGAGAACCGACTGCAAGTCGACTTGCAGGAATTTTTGATACAGTTTCGATCAGTTTAAATTCTTCTACCGCACAGAAATACCTTGATGTAACAAGAAATCGCTTTGGTCTGGCCTCTTATGATGCCATGTTAAGTTTTGCAAAAGCATGTCAGCGCTATGTTCCGAATGTAGTGATGACAGTTGTTGATGTAATTGGTGCCGAAGAAGTTGCAGATTGTCAGAAAGTCTGCGATACACATGGTCTTCAGCTTCGCGTGCGTCCATACGAGGCAAATTAACAGATATGAATAATTTCTTTTAAAACAGCAGAAAATACCTCCGGTAAGGAGGTGTTTTTTTATGAAAAAAGCAGAAAAAAGAAAGGTTGTTTTAATAGGGACCGGAATGGTGGGAATGAGTTATGCCTACGCAATATTAAATCAAAATTTATGTGATGAACTTGTGTTGATTGATATCAATAAGAAAAAAGCTGAGGGAGAGGCCATGGATTTAAATCATGGAGTGGCTTTTAGCGGGGGTAACATGGAAATTTATGCAGGAGAATATAGTGATTGCAGGGATGCTGATCTTATAGTTCTTACAGCAGGATTGCCACAAAAAGAGAGGCAGAGTCGTCTGGATTTATTAAAAGAAAACCGGAAAATATTTGAAAGTATTCTACATTCGGTTTTACAAAGTGGTTTTTGTGGTATTTTTCTTGTGGCAACGAATCCTGTAGACATTATGACAAGGATCGTGTATGAAATTAGTGGATTTTCTCCAGAAAAAGTTATTGGTACAGGAACTGCGCTGGATACAGCAAGGCTTCGATATCTTCTTGGAGAAAAGTTTATGATAGATCCTAGAAATATGCATGCCTATGTAATGGGAGAACATGGGGATAGTGAGTTCGTTCCATGGAGTCAGGCTATGATGGCGACAAAACCGATCTTTGATCTGTGTGGAGAAACAAAAGGCTGTCATTTTCAGGAACTGCTTGAATTAGAAGAAGAAGTGCGGATGGCAGCATATAAAATTATTGAAGCGAAAAAAGCAACATATTATGGGATAGGAATGGCAATGGCTCGAATTACAAAGGCTATCTTTGGAAATGAGTATAGCGTGCTTACAGTATCGGCGTATTTACAGGGGGAATATGGAGAAAGTGGAATTTATATTGGAATTCCATGTGTTGTAAATCGGATGGGAATTCAGCGGATCGTGGAACTTCCGCTTGGAGGAGAAGAAAAACAGCGTTTACATTCTTCGTGTGAAATGTTAGAAAATACGTACCAGGAAATTTAACTATAAAAAAGCAGAAAAATATGATATACTATGAAACTGTGATGATGTATTACGTTAATGTATAAGTGAGGTTCCCGCATTTATACGGGAACCTTTAACAGATGTAACATAAGATTTAATAGATGCAACAATGTGACAGATTAAGTAAGACAGATTTTGATGGAGCGGAGGAAATAATGGATTATTTATTAGATGTGCATACGCATACGATTGCTAGCGGACATGCTTATAACAGTATGATGGAGATGGCAAAAGCAGGGTTTGATAAAGGGTTAAAGTTGCTTGGTATTACAGAGCATGCACCAATGATGCCGGGAACATGCCATAGTTTATATTTTCATAATTTAAAAGTTGTTCCGCGTACAATGTGTGGTATTGAAGTAATGCTGGGTGTTGAGCTTAACATTTTAGATTATGACGGACATGTAGATCTGGATGAAAGAACATTACGACAGCTCGATCTTAAGATTGCCAGTTTACATAGTGTTTGTATTCAGCCAGGGACAAGGAAGGAGAATACACAGGCAGTTTTAGGAGCGATACATAATCCTTTGGTAGATATTATCGGACACCCGGACGATGGGATTTATCCGTTAGAATATGAACCGATTGTAGAAGCAGCAAAGGAAACCAATACTCTTTTAGAAGTAAATAATAACTCTTTGAATCCGATGGGTGCAAGAAAGCATACGAGAGAGAATCTGATTGCAATGTTGGAATTGTGTAAGGAATATAAACAGCCGGTAGTAATGAACAGCGATTCTCATGTATTTTGTGATGTGGCAAGAAGAGACTTCTCAGAAAAATTGATAGAAGAAATTAATTTTCCGGAAGAGTTGATCGTGAATCGTTCCGTAGACGTATTTAAAGAATATATTCACAGAAAGTACAAAGAGGATAAATAAAGATTAGAAGATACATAGATTTGAATTTTTAAGGAAGAGGTGAAACTTATGGGAAAAAGTGTACATAATGAAGAGACAAGAAAGTTAATGGAGGGTATTTTAAAGCTGCAGTCTGTAGAAGAATGTTATGCTTTTTTTGAAGATTTATGTACGGTCAATGAATTATTGTCGTTGGGACAGCGCTTCGAGGTGGCAAATATGCTTCGGAATCATAAAACTTATAATGAGGTAGCCGAAGTAACCGGTGCATCTACGGCAACGATCAGTCGAGTGAACCGTTGTTTGAATTATGGAACAGACGGGTATCAGCTTGTACTTAGCCGAATGGAAAAATTAGAAAAAAAAGAAGATTAGATTTGACAGGAGTTGGGATTTGCGTGGACGTTGCATGTTGATTCTGATTTGGCTTGTTAGAAAATATAAAAAGACCAGAGAGAGGATTCAAACAGTGCAGATGAATCTCTTTGGTCTTTTTATATTTAAATCAGATGTGAGATGACTTCCCCCTCTGCAGGTGGCGAGCAACAAATCAGTATCAGTGGGGCATTCTTGAATCTTATTCTGAAATGATAATAAATGAATCAGCCCTTTTTCTTTTTGGGGTGTTCTTCGCGTCTACGGTCAATGAGCTTCTCGATAATCTGCTTTCTCATATAGATATCATAGCAAAGCTGGTAGATAAAGGAAAAATCATCCAGATATTTTGCTTCTTCTTCCGAAAGAGAATACTCAGCAAAAGAATTACGGCTTTTTTCCCAGGTTTTTATAATATCTTCGGATATGGCAGTTTCATTCACTGCGTAGTCATTAATGATCTTCTGGTAAATATCAGAAAGTGAGAGTCCATTCTCGGTATTTTCAGGAAAATACCTTTCTGATAGTGGCTCTAAAAGACTTTGAATATCAGAAATAGATAAGATACTCTTCAAGTAATAGATCATAATTAAAAGAAAAATATGCTCTCTTGAATACTTCTTCTTGTTAGAAGGAGGAAGAAGTTTATTCTTTGTATAATTGTTGATCATTGTTTTCGTAAGAATCTTATCATCCGGATAGCGCTTGGAACCAGCTAATCTGGTGTCCATTAAAGTGGTTACCTGATCCATATATAATCCGATATTCGGGATGTCTTCTGGTGGAATAGATTCTGTTTTTAATAAATTACACAGCCAGTCTTTATAATTATCCAAAATGGTACCTCCATATGTTTTACAAATGTTTGTGTAACTATATTATATAGTTTTTATTACTATATAGCAAGTGGAAATATCGTGAAAAATAAAATCTATATCCTAAGTGACAAGAATATAAAAGTAATGTATAATAAAAATAAGTACCTGTCTTTTGACAGTGAATATAAAATATGTATATACAATAAATGTACTTGCAGATTTTGTAGTACATGGGTGTAAGGAGGTATATTATGGGATTATTTAAAAATCAGCTTGCCAATGTAGTAGAGTGGGAAGAATACAGAGATGACGTTATTTTTTACAAATGGAATAACAGTGAAATTAAAAAGGGATCCCGTTTAATTATTCGTCCGGGACAGGATGCTATTTTTTTATATAATGGTGTTACGGAAGGTGTTTTTGAAAAAGAAGGCAATTATGATATAGAATCAGATATCATGCCATTTCTTTCTACATTAAAGGGATTTAAGTTTGGATTTAACAGTGGAATCCGCGCAGAGGTAATTTTCATTAATACAAAGGAATTTACTATGAAGTGGGGAACCAAACAGGCTGTCAATCTTCCTACCCCGGCTCTTCCAGGAGGAATGCCGATTCGTGCGAATGGAACATTCCAGTTTAAAGTTGGAAGTTACCAGATGCTGATCGACAAAGTAGCAGGAATAAAGAAACAGTATACAACAGAGGAAGTAAGAGAACGTGTATTATCTGTTCTTAATCAGCTGCTTCTTCGATGGATCGTTCGTGAAGGAAAGGATATGTTTAATATTCAGGCGAACGCAGTCGAGATTTCTGAGGGAATCATGGGAGAACTGAATACAGAACTGGAGAAAATCGGACTTGCTGCAACCGGATTCCAGATTGATTCTGTCAGCTATCCGGAAGAAGTTCAGGAAATGGTAACTAAGGTGGCTGGTCAGAGTATGGTTGGTGACATGGGACGATATCAGCAGATGGCGATGATCGATGCGATGACAAATACTAGCAATAATGGCGGCGGAAACAATATGGCAGCAGATATGGCATCTATGCAGATGGGAATGATGATGGGACAGCAGATGGTAAATCAGATGCAGAATGCCATGCAGGGACAGAATAATCAGAATATTGCACAGGGACAGGTTCAGAATACAGCTTCAAATGTACAGCCTCAAAGCCAGCCTCAGCCACAGGCAGAGCAGCCGGCAGGAGGAGTACCAAACTTTTGTCCAAACTGTGGTCAGAAGACGGAAGGAAGTAAGTTCTGTCCAAACTGTGGTCAGAAACTGGTGCCTTAGCATATTGATAAAGGGATTTATCCTATAAATGAAGTATCAATATAATGGCACAGTGTTTTAGAAAGGTTGGATAATGAGTATTTACGATACTTTAAATAAAGAACAAAGAGAGGCGGTCTTCTGTACAGAAGGCCCCCTTTTGATGCTTGCGGGAGCAGGATCGGGAAAGACCAGATCACTAACACACCGTATTGCATATTTAATAGAAGAAAAAGGAATTGCACCATGGAACATTCTGGCAATCACTTTCACAAACAAGGCGGCGCAGGAGATGAGAGAGCGTGTAGATTCTCTGGTAGGATACGGTTCAGAAGATATTTGGATCAGCACCTTTCATGCTACTTGCAGCCGTATTTTGCGAAGACATATTGATTTGTTAGGATATGACAGAAATTTTACGATTTATGATGCAAGCGATCAAAAGTCTCTTATGAAAGAAGTTTTAAAAGAGATGAAAATCGATACGAAGCAGTTTCCAGAACGCTCGGTTATGTCAGAAATTTCTTCTGCCAAGAATGAATATAAATCTCCGCTCGATTATCGTAATGAGTACGGAAGTAATTATCGTAATCAGAGAATTGCGGATATTTATGAATGTTATCAGAAGCGTCTAAAGGAGAATAATGCACTTGATTTTGACGATCTTCTTGTAAAAATGGTAGATTTATTTCAAGCAAATCCAGAAGTTTTAGAGCATTATCAGGATCGTTTTCGGTATATTATGGTTGACGAATATCAGGATACGAATACAGTACAGTTCCTATTGGTAAGTCTTCTTGCAAAGAAATATCGTAATCTTTGTGTTGTCGGAGATGATGACCAGTCTATTTATAAATTCCGGGGAGCCAATATTTATAATATTTTAAATTTTGAGAAAGTATTTCCGGATGCACAGGTAATCCGTTTAGAACAGAATTATCGTTCCACGCAGAATATTCTTAATGCTGCAAACGGAGTTATTGCAAATAATAAAGGAAGAAAAGAAAAGAAATTGTGGACCGAAAACCAGAAGGGAGAATTGGTTCACTTTAAGCAGTATGATACGGAATATGAAGAGGCAGAAGGAGTTGTATCCACTATTAATTTCCTCTCCATGCGAGGGGTAGAATATAAGGATATGGCAATTTTATATAGAACGAATGCACAGTCTCGCATATTTGAAGAAAAGTTAAAACAAAGAAATATTCCATATGCGATCGTACGAGGAATTAGTTTTTACGATAGAAAAGAAATTAAAGATTTGATGAGCTATCTGAAAGTGGTAGACAGCGGAATGGATGATCTCTCCGTAAAAAGAATTATCAATGTTCCGAAAAGAGGAATTGGTCAGACAACAATTAACCGTCTGCAGGAGTTTGCGATCATGAATCAGATAAGTTTTCTTGATGCAGTATTTAATGCAGATGAGATTCCGGAAGTTGCAAGGGCACTTGCAAAGCTTCATAAATTTGCAGATATGATAGAAAATTTTCGAAATTACAGTATGGAACATGAAATCAGTGAATTGTTAGAACATATTCTTGACGTAACACAATATAGAGCAGAATTAGAAGCAGAAGGAACCGATGAATCCATCAGCCGCTTAGAAGATATAGAGGAACTTTTTAACGATATTGCATATTACGAAGAAGAGGAAGAAAATCCGAATCTTCGAGATTTCCTTGCAGAAAAAGATATGTATACACTAAATGCGGGAATTGATAACTTAGAAGAAGAGGATAATAAGGTGTTATTGATGACACTTCATAATGCAAAAGGTCTGGAATTTAATAATGTTTTCCTTGGAGGCATGGAAGAAGGCGTATTTCCAGGTTATGGTGCTATGATGTCAGGCGATGAATCAGAAATAGAAGAAGAACGCCGGCTTTGCTATGTTGGAATCACAAGAGCAAAGGAAAGACTGTTCTTAAGTTCAGCCAAGAGAAGAATGTTACGTGGTCAGACACAATATAACAGGCATTCCCGCTTTATCGATGAAATCCCTTCCGTTTATCTTGATATAAAGAAGAATAATTCCACACATCAGGAAGTAAAAAAGACAGATCGCCCAGTGAAGTATCAATATGGAGCGGGAGCAGGGAAACCGTATAATCTGAGTGATTTTAAAATAAAACCAACCGGAGAATTAAATTATCAGGTGGGAGACCGCGTGAAGCATATCAAGTTTGGCGTGGGAACCGTACAGGAAATCACAAAAGGTGGAAGAGATTATGAAGTCTCCGTAGACTTTGACAGAGTAGGACGAAAAAAAATGTTCGCATCTTTCGCAAAATTAAAAAAAGTTACTATTTGATTCATTTAGAAGAAAACAGACGAAAAAAGAAATAATACCATATCCCATCTGCTCTGTAGTCGCTGTGTTTAAGATGCTCATCCGCATCTTAAACACGCTCCGAAGCCGCATCTGGGATATGGTATTATTTCTTTTTTCTGTGTTTTGGCTCCAGAAGGAATGAATGCAATAGTCTTTGGAGAGAGATGGGGAAGAAATCAGAAGACTACTGCTTGCTCGGAAGATGTATCATCCAGAAGATTATTTTCTCGCTCTTAACGAGTAGTAAAGAGAAAGGAGATTGTCATTTTACAAAAAAGTACAGAAATCGCCTTTATATTTATCGTACATTCTAATTCAAGAACGCCTTGGCATTCTTGCTGCGAGATGTGCGTTATATATGACGTATGGCATACATTTTGAGAAAAAACGATATATTGCGACAATATAATGATAAAATTATTATGTACAGTGATAGGTTTCGGTATCATCTTATCATCAGTGAAACTTGAAAAAAGGTTCAGCATAGTAGAAATAGCATCGAAATAAGCCACAACCTCCTGACCTCTCCCCCCTTTCTCTCCCCAAAAACTATTTCATTCATTCCATGTGGTACCAACACACAGAAAATAAAAATAATAGACCATTGCAAATATAATGTGAGAGCAAGTAAAAATGCCGAACAGGCATTTTCTACGCAGTGATATCTTTATATTTGCAATGGTCTATTATTTTTATTTTCGTCTGTTTTCCCCTAATGAATCAAATAGTAAAAAAATATTGTTGGTAAAGCAGGCTTTATCGTGATATACTAAAGAAAAGATTAGTAAGGAGGACTTGCATAATGAAAAATATTGATGAATTACTTGGTGTTGCAAAGTTATCAGAGTTAATGAGCAATGATAAGAAGGATGAATCTAAGAAAGTTTTATGGATTCTGGCAATTATCGGAGCAGTAGCAGCAGTTGCAGGAATTGCAGCTTTAGTTTATAAGTATCTTTCTCCAGATTATTTAGAAGATATTGATGATGACTATGATGACGACTTTGACGATGATTTCTTCGATGAAGAAGAGGATGAACCAGAGCAGGAAGAGACAGAAGAGACAGAAGAAACAGAAAAGGTAGAAGAAACAGAAAAGACAGAAGAAAATTAAAATCTTAAGTGTTTAAAGGAACAGTCGGTGTAATGAAGAGAAATTTATATCGGCTGTTTTTTACTTTACGGAGAGTGTATTCTTATAAAGTAAAAAACGCTACACATTTTAAGATATATCACTATAAAGATATAAGAAAAATGCCAGGTGAAAATGTCAAAAAATAAATGTATAGTTGTACTAATTGTCTGAAAAAAATATATTTTTAAAAATTTTAAGAAAAGTTGAAAAAAACTGTTGACATTTTGTTTGGGGTAGTATATAATGCATATTGTCAGCGCGAGAGAATAGCGAGGACATGAATTATTTGAATATCGGGGTGTGGCTCAGCTTGGCTAGAGCGCTTGATTTGGGATCAAGAGGCCGCAGGTTCGAATCCTGTCACCCCGATATCTGCGGGTGTAGTTCAATGGTAGAACACTAGCCTTCCAAGCTAGATACGTGGGTTCGATTCCCATCACCCGCTTCTGCGAGAGCAGTATTTACAGTTATATAATGTAACTACTATTTTATGCGTGTCCGTAGCTCAGCTGGATAGAGCAACGGCCTTCTAAGCCGTGGGTCGGGGGTTCGAATCCCTTCGGGCACGTTTGTCAGGTTGTCCTGGCTATGGTGGGTGTGGCGCAGTTGGTTAGCGCGCCAGATTGTGGCTCTGGAGGCCGAGGGTTCGAATCCCTCTACCCACCTTATAATGGGCTATCGCCAAGCGGTAAGGCACAGGACTTTGACTCCTGCATTCGCTGGTTCGAATCCAGCTAGTCCAGTTGGACCAGTGATTCGATATACTGGCTCAGTAATATTTATATGGGATATTAGCTCAGTTGGTAGAGCACTTGACTTTTAATCAAGTTGTCCGGGGTTCGAATCCCCGATGTCTCATTTGAGAATCGTCTTATAGATGATTTTTGATTTAAAACATTATAGTTATACCGGGGTGTGGCTCAGCTTGGCTAGAGCGCTTGATTTGGGATCAAGAGGCCGCAGGTTCGAATCCTGTCACCCCGATATCTGCGGGTGTAGTTCAATGGTAGAACACTAGCCTTCCAAGCTAGATACGTGGGTTCGATTCCCATCACCCGCTTTCTTTTTTCGCCTACGAAAAAAGATAATTGAATTACAGGATATGCGGATATGGCGGAATTGGCAGACGCGCTAGACTTAGGATCTAGTTCTTCGGAGTGCAGGTTCGATTCCTGTTATCCGCATAGTAAAAGCCGGAGGGCCGCTATTTTAGTAGGTTTCCGGCTTTTATTTTTGGGTAGTGGTAATAAAATGGTAATATTTTATTTATAAAGTTTCTATAAAGTGGTCAAATTCCTTTTTTATAGGCGGTTAGCAGTATGGGAATGGGTGAAATGCCTGTTTGACAATAGGAGCGGCATAGAATATAATATACTTAACAAGACAACTGGGAAAGATGGGCGCACTCCATCTGACCCGGGCAAGTTAATAGACTATTGAAATAGCCGTCCTAAACTTTAACAGAGAACAGGACGGCTATTTTTTATGTAAATTAGTATTGAGGGCTGAAAAATTCACAACAAATGTTACGGAAAAGTTTCCAAAGTGTTAAATTTTACTATAGAAAAAAATGATTGTCGGTGTTATAATCAGATGCAAATATTTGATACAAAGAGGTATTGAGATGAGTGAAGCAGTGAGCAGAAACACAAAGCGCATTTATAAGTGGGACAATCTGAAGTGTTTTTTAATTGTTATGGTTGTTATAGGACATTTTGTGAATCAGTATGCACCAATATCGAATACAATGAAAAGCCTTTCTCTTTTTATTTATTCCTTCCATATGCCGCTTTTTATTTTTTTGTCAGGATTATTACAGAAGAAGTGGGGTGCAAGGCATCCGTTTCGATGGGATAAGCCTATATATTATATTATGATTGGTTACACGTTGAAGTTTTGCATTTATGGAATCAAGTTATTATTTCATCAGGAAGCGGTATTTCAGTGGTTTGAAGATACAGGAATTCCATGGTATATGTTTGCCATGGCTGCTTTTATGCTTATGACATATTTGCTGCGTGAATTACCGCTGTGGTTTGTTATGCCGATCAGTATTATGATTGCATGCCTTGCTGGATATGATACGAATATTGGAAGCTTTCTTTATCTTTCAAGGATTATTGTATTTTTTCCTTTTTATTATGTGGGATATCATTTGGATATAAAGAAAGTGCAGGAGGTTTTAGATAAACTGTGGATTAAGTGTCTTTCTGCTATTTTTCTTACGGATATGATTTTATATACGTTAGCGAGAATCGAAGATAAGTATTCTTATATACGTCTTTTTACGGGAAGGAATGCGTATGAATTTATTAATGTAGAAGATTGTGGGGCAGTGCATCGTCTGGTATTCTATATGATTGCCTTTCTTATGGGAATTGCGATTATAAGCCTTGTGCCAAATCGTAAGATTCCGGTTATAGGAACAGTAGGTAAAAGAACGTTGCAGATTTATTTCTGGCATCGATTAGTGTTATATATACTTACATTTTCTGGTATGACAGATGAGCTTATTAAAAAGGTTCCATCTGGCTGGATATGGATTTATCTTGCGATTGCGGTGGTGCTTCCGTTTGTATTATCATTAAAAATTTTTGGCGTACCACTTACGTTTCTTAAAAACAGTGAGCATATCATGCTGACTGGAATAAACAGAGTTGCTGTGAATCTGTATAAATGGAAAGAGAGTACCCTTACGGTACTCCCTGTGTTAGAATTCGTTACAATTGTATTAATGCTGATTTATTATGGTGAGGATGTCGGCATCCTGTAGCACCTTTAACAGTTTTTGACAGAATGGAACTCCGAGCTGCGCGCACATTCTGTCGTAATGAAGAAATTTAATCTGTAAACGATCTGGATGTTCTGTTAAAATATCATATAGAGCATCCAGATTATTTCCAAAATATTCTGGAACATTCAGTTCAGTTTTTATGTTCGCATAAAAATCTTCTTTCTTTTTTATGGATAATCCATCGATTGTGATTGTCATTGTATATCATCCCCATAAAGTAAAGTAAAAGTTTCATAGTGATCATCTGTATAATAAATCTGACCGTCATCTGAGTAGATAATTCGTTTAGCTCCGCGGCTTTTTGCATTCAAAGTGTCGATATCGCACTCGTGGTAGGTTCTTCCAGAGACAACTGGTAATCGTTGTTCATAATTGCCGAAATAATCTCCACCGATACATTTGCCTGGAGCATAAGGTTCTAAGCTTCCGCCAGACCAGCCCAGTTTTTTTGCTTCTTTTTTTGTAATGAAATTCGTCGGAAGCTGTCTGTACTGGATAAGGTAGTTTGTCACATCTTCTTTAGATGTGTAGCTGCCGTTTTTGTTAAGATAATCATCCGTTTCATCGATTTGTTTCTTTTTAGAAGAAGCAGTGCCTGCATTGTCCGACTGTGAGGTGTCCGAAGTGTTTTTATCGGAATTATTAGTAATTGTTGAAGTGTATGTTCTGGTTTCTGTAGTGCTTTCTACATTAAAAGAGGAGTTACATCCGCTGATCGGAAGAACGACAAGTAATAATGTAGAAAGGATGGATAGAAAATACCATAATTTCTTTTTGAAATGCATTAAAATTCCTCCCTGCATTGTGATGATGTACTCTAGGAGTCTTTCTTATACTTGAGTTTATGGCTGATTTTCCGCCAGTTGCACCCGAATTTCATCAACGTACGCACCGCGTACGCCTCAAAAATTTGGATACAACTGACAAAAAAACTTCTCACAAAATCAAGCACAAAAAGATTCCGAGAGTACATTGTGTAATTTTAAATTTATATTCCTTCTGAAATTAGTATAACAAAAAGGAAAGAGGCAGTAAAGAAGCTGTAGAAAAATTTGTTTACGCAAATTTTCGCTTCCCTACTGCCTTTTTAGCAGAATATAAAAAAATGATAGAGTACGGTTACATGTCGCGTCCGATTCGACCAAATAAGGTAAGTAAATATAAACCGGACAGGCCGACAAGATCATAGATAAGACGGGAAAACCAGCTATTTTCTCCAAAAAAGAATGAGACAAGATTAAATTGGAATATGCCGATTAATCCCCAGGTAATCGCGCCAATAATAGCTAAAGTTAGAGCGGTATAATCAATCCACTTCATAAATAAATACTCCTTTCTGTGTTGGTTTTATCAGTATAACCATTTTCTATAAAATTATAAAAAGCGGAATAAATAAATTATATTTTTTGAAAAAGTGCAGATAATATTTATAAAACGATATGTACTCTCGGAATCTTTTTGTAAAGGCAAGTATATCAGATGCGCGGAAGAAGTATGTCATGCATTTCATGACGCGCAGCTTGCAGCAAGAATGCCGGGGCATTCTTGAATGAAGAATCAGAGACTACATTAATAAAGAAAGGAGTTTTATTGATGAAAAAATCAAAAATGTATGTGGTAATGTTACTGGCGGTAATGGTTGTGTGTGCTCTTGTCGGCTGTGGAATGAAAAATTCAAATGGAGAGGATATGGAAGCAACAACTGGATGGAGTGTGGAAGATCCTGATAATACAAAGGAAAATAATAAAGCGACAGAAGATACAAATGATACAGAGGATACAGGAGATACAGGAGATGGCATTATGGGTCATTTAGGGGCAGGCACTTTTGATACGTATGAAGATGCTAAAAATTATCTGAAGGATAAACTAGAAACAGATCATCAGGATATTTCGTACGAATTTCGTGAGGAAAATGAGAAACTTACTGCTTATAACAGTGAAAATCCAGGAGCAGAAGGATATGAGTTCCACGTATATGAAGCTGATGGTGGGAAAAAAACAGGGGATTATTACGTAGATAAAGATACTGGTAAAGTATATCTTTATACAGAAGATAATAAGATTACGGAGTATTAAAATTTAAGAATATCTGGGCATTCTTGAAAAGATGACAGATTGGAACAAGATGTAAAACAATGTTCCAATCTGTCATAGAATAAAATAAATAGAAAAAAATAGAAAAAATACTGGAAAAATATTACAAAATATGCTATGATATTTCCATAATAAATAAAAAAACATATATTATGGAAAGTGAGGAATAAAGATGACATTTGACATGTTTCAGGAATACATAGAGGAGCATATTTTAGAAGGCTGGAAAAGTGATGTGGAATTAGATGTTGCTATGGTAACGAAGAACAATGGGGTACAGTTAAGAGGACTGTATATTAAGAGTAAGGAGATGAATGTTTCTCCGGCAATCTATCTGGATGAGTATTATAGTTATTATTTAAAAGGGGAGAGTCTGGAAGAGATTATTCGCAGAATTCGAGAAGAATATGAATGGAAGATTTCACGAGTTGCGGATTATCATTTTAAGTTGGAGAAGTTTGAGTATGTAAAGGACAGAATTATTTATCGGCTTGTGAATTATAAGAAGAATGAAGAGATTTTAGAAGATTGTCCTTATTTAAAGTTGTATGATCTCGCGCTGACATTTCGCTGGGTGGCACATAGTGATGATATAGGGATTTCTACAGCGCTTGTAACGAATCAGGAGATGGAAGCGTGGGGGATTTCTATGAACGAGCTTTTGTTAGCGGCAAGAGAGAATACACCGAGATTATTTCCGGCACAGATGGTGGATATGGATGAGATGATTCAGAGAGCAGGGGTTTGTATGCCAATGGATCGTTCGGCGATCCCTATGTATATTATGACGAACAGACAGGAAGTGAATGGGGCTTCTGTACTGTTATATGATGATGTATTGCAGACATTTGCCTTGAAAAAGAAGACAGATTTTTATATTCTGCCGAGCAGTATCCATGAAGTGATTCTGGTGCCGTCAGATAGAATTGATAATCCATCAGATCTTTTTACTATGGTAGAGGATGCAAATAGAACAGTAGTTGCCCTAGGAGATATATTATCAGATTCTGTATATTATTATAATAGAGAAAAGAATCAGATTGTACCAGTTACAGAGGAAAAGAGAATTGTGTAGAATTTCATAATATATTTGTGCAAGTCTTTCAAAATTCTGTTGATGAAAGCATCTGGTTGAAAATATAAAGGGCTGTGCTATACTTGTAGTTACATTTATTTTGTTTAGAGAGCAGGTGACATCAAAGTGAAGAAATGGAAGATATTGTTGAATATTATTATGGAATTGCTTGTGTTTTTTGGTATGGCAATGATTTTGATTTTTGGAATTCCAAAGTTGATGGGGTTTTTCTGGCCATTTGTAGCCAGTTGGATATTGGCGTTACTAGCCACACCGTTATGTAATTTCCTGGAAAAGCATATTAAGCTGAATAAAAAGTGGTCTTCGGCTGTAATTATTATTTTGGTTTTGGTGCTGATTGCAGGGTTAGGATATATTGCGATAACGAAGCTTGGAAGGGAGTTAATGGAACTTTTTTCTGGAGCGCCGGCATATTATGGATATGTGAAGACGACCATAAAGCTGTTGAGTAAGAACCTTACAGATATAGTTTCTCCAATTTCGGCTGATTTTGGTAATCAGATACAGGTCTTTTTTAATAATCTTCTTAGCCAGATGGGCGGAGTGATTAATAAGTTTGCTCCAAAAGGAGTGGAGATGATGGGAACAGCAGCGGCAGATCTGACGAATGGATTTATCGGAACGATTGTGATGATTATTTCAGCATATTTTTTTATTGCGGATAGAGAGAGACTGGGGGAATTTTTCTGGAAGGTAGTTCCGGAAGATATTGGACAGACGGCAAGGGATATTAAGGATAAAGTTTTTGCTGCTCTGGGTGGATTTTTCGTAGCGCAGGTTAAAATAATGTGTATTGTTTTTGTGATTTTACTGATAGGATTTTTAATTATTGGTAACCCATATGCGCTTTTACTTGCGTTAGTAATTTCCATTGTGGACCTGCTGCCTATTTTAGGGACGGGAACGATATTGATACCATGGACTCTTATCTGTTTTTTGCAAAGAGATTATCGTCAGGCGATGTTCCTTATTATTTTATATGTTGTATGCCTGGTTGCAAGGCAGTTCCTGCAGCCAAAGATGATAGCTGATAGCATGGGGCTAGATTCAATGACGACGCTTGTATTAATTTACAGTGGGTATAAGTTGGACGGGATGAAGGGAATGATTCTGGCGTTACTTATGGGGGTTGTTATTATCACATTATATAAACTGGGATTATTTGACCGAAAGATTCAGAGGATGAACAGACTGTTGTATGAATACAGACATTGTGAAGATAATATTACTCGAAAAATGTAAAATATGATAAAAAATCAGATAATTATGTAGAATAATTATAATTATCTGAAAATATATTGACTTGTATCTAGCATTGTGCTAAAATAATGCTATCCTGACCGGGAGAAGGCAGGTAGTTTGATAATGGAGGTATTCCGATGTTTAAGGGAAGAGTGAAGTGGTTTAACAATCAGAAGGGGTATGGGTTTATACAGGATGAGAGTGGCAAAGATATCTTTGTACATTATACAGGACTGAATATGCCAGGCTTTAAATCATTAGAAGAAGGGAATGAGGTAGAGTTTGATATTGTTCAGGGAGAGAAAGGACCGCAGGCTTCGAATGTTGTGAGGCTTTAAAAATACATGGGATGATGCCGTTGCAGTAATTGATTTGCAACGGCTTTTTTTGTATAATAAACAAAGAATAGAAGATGAATATAAAATAGAAACTTGAGGAAATGATAATGAGACTTTATTTGATTCGACATGGAGAAACAGCACTGAATGCGAAGGGGTGTTATTATGGAAGAACAGATGCCGTTCTTTCTGAAAAAGGGATTTCCCAGGCAAGATATTTAAAAGAAATCTTAAAAGAAGTTTCTTTTGATTATATAGTAGCAAGTCCATTAGTTCGTGCATATAATACAGCACAGATTGTGATGGAAGAGCGAGAGCAGGAGATCTTTGGTGATCGACGCCTTATGGAACAGGATTTTGGTATATTTGAGGGGATGACTTATAAAGAAATCCAGAATACCTATCCAAAAGAGTTGGATGCCTGGAACGAAGAATTTTCTACATACAGGATTCCAAAAGGAGAAAGCTTTGCAGATGTGCGTAGCAGGGCAGAAGATTTTTTAAGGGACATTCCGTCAGGAAGAGAATCTAAGGGAGAAAAGATGCTTATTGTGGCACATAAGGGGACACTTGGACATCTTTTGGCGGCGATGCTGAAGCTGCCGCTGGATGGATACTGGAACTTTGTATTTGAACAGGGATGTTATAGTGTAGTTGATCTGGAAGATGGCTATGCAATTATACGAAAGTTAAATGCAAGCATTTTGGTTGAAGGAGAACCGGCATCCGTAAAAAGTGTGAAATAACAAGGGTAGAAAAAGCAGAGACAGGACAAGTGATTGTGTAACTAGAGAAGACAACAAGGAAGGAAATAAATAAACAGAGGCAAAAGAATGGACTTATTTGAATATATGAGTATGCAGAGGAAAAAGGAAGAATCGCCTCTTGCGGTGAGAATGCGTCCTAAAAATCTTGATGAAGTTGTAGGACAGCAGCATATTATAGGAAAAGATAAACTTTTATATCGTGCGATCAAGGCGGATAAGATTAGCTCGCTGATTTTTTATGGTCCTCCTGGAACAGGAAAGACAACATTAGCAAAAGTAATCGCGAATACGACGAGTGCAGATTTTGTGCAGATGAATGCAACTACTTCGGGTAAGAAGGATATGGAACAGGCAGTATCTCAGGCTAAAGATGCATTTGGTATGTATGGTAAGAAAACGATATTGTTTATTGACGAGATTCATCGTTTTAATAAGGCACAGCAGGATTATCTGTTGCCGTTTGTGGAAGATGGTACGGTCATTTTGATTGGAGCAACAACAGAGAATCCGTATTTTGAAGTGAATAGCGCCCTGCTTTCCCGTTCCCAGATTTTTCATCTGGAACCATTGTCACAGAAAGATATTTGTAAATTAGTGAAAACTGCAGTGGAAGATAATGAAAGAGGGATGGGAGCATATGGTGCGGAAATCACAGAGGAAGCAGCACAGTTTATTGCGCAGATGGCAGGGGGAGATGCAAGAAGAGCGCTTAATGCAGTAGAGCTTGGTATATTGACTACAGAGCCGGATGAGAATGGAAGGACATTAATTGACTTGACAGCAGCGGAAGAATGTATTCAAAGAAAAGCAGTGAACTATGACAGGGATGGCGATAATCATTACGATACAATTTCTGCATTTATAAAAAGTATGAGAGGAACAGATCCGGATGCAGCTGTGTTTTATCTGGCACGCATGCTTGATGCAGGCGAAGATCCAAAGTTTATTGCCCGGAGAATCATGATATGCGCCTCAGAAGATGTGGGCAATGCAGATCCGCAGGCGTTAGTAGTTGCAGTAGCAGCTTCTCAGGGAGTCGAGAGGATTGGTATGCCGGAAGCTAGAATTTTGTTGTCGCAGGCGGCAGCCTATGTGGCAAGTGCACCAAAAAGTAATGCGTGTATCATGGCGGTAGATAAGGCGTTATCTATGGTACGGAGCCAGAATACAGGGCAGGTTCCTCCGTATTTAAGAGATGCTCATTACGGAGGAGCAAAAAAATTAGGACATGGAATTGGTTATAAATATGCGCATGATTATCCGGAAAACTATGTAAAACAACAGTATCTTCCAGATGAGGTAAAAGAGGAACGATTTTATATTCCTACAGAAAATGGTTATGAGAATCATATAAAAGAGTACTTAAAACATTTAAGAGAGGATCGTTAAAAAAGAATTGTTATGAAAAAAGTAAAAAGAATAGCAGCATTGTTGATAGTAATCTTTTTGATCGCGATGGTTTTTGTTACATTATATTGTGCGATTACGGGGAGTCCATATTTTATGGCATCTTTGTTTACGATGCTTGCGTTACCGTTATTGATTTATGCATATATGTTTATCTATCGAATCGTAAAAGATAAAAACGAGAAAAAATAATCATTTCTTCTTGACAATTATTTATTAATAAGATATTATATAAACATTGTCAAAGTGAAAGTTACTGTTATTAATTTAGCGGTAGTTATATCTTTTATGAGTTACTATAATATAATGTTTCAGAATTACGGGAGTAGCGTTATCTACAGAGTAATTCGTGACATCATGTAATAATGGGATTAATAAATATGATTTAATATAAGAAAGGGGTTTATTATGCCAGAATTAAAAGGAACAAAAACAGAACAGAATTTAATGACAGCTTTTGCAGGAGAATCTCAGGCAAGAAACAAGTATTCTTATTTTGCAAGTAAGGCAAAAAAAGAAGGATATGTTCAGATTGCAAATATTTTTGAAGAAACAGCTAATAATGAGAAAGAACATGCAAAGATGTGGTTTAAACTCCTTGAAGGAGGAGCAATCCGCTCTACAATTGAGAATCTTCAGGCAGCAGCAGAAGGTGAGAACTATGAGTGGACAGATATGTATGCAACTTTTGCAAAAGAAGCAAGAGAAGAAGGTTTTGATGATATTGCGGAGAAGTTCGAAGGTGTTGGCGCCATTGAAAAGGAACATGAAGCAAGATATTTAAAACTTCTTGATAATGTAAAGAAAGAAATTGTTTTCTCCAGAGATGGTGATACGATTTGGCAGTGTGCAAACTGTGGACATATCTGTGTTGGAAAGAAAGCACCAGATGTATGTCCGGTATGTGATCATCCACAGTCTTATTTCCAGATTAAAGCAGAGAATTTCTAGATTTTATATAGACGAAAAAAGAAACCATGCCCTATCCCATCTGCGACTAAAGAGCAGATGGGATAGGGCATGGTTTCTTTTTTTTTGACCATCTTAAATCCACAAATCTGGAAATTTTCATAAATAAAATCCTTTTGTTTGCCATAGGCGGAAACCCACTACCTTTAGGTGGTGGGAGGAGCCTTGTAAATCTTTAGTCGTTAACCCTGATTCTCAATATATTTTTGTATAGTGGTTGAAGATATTTCTCCAATGCTACAAGAAAAATATCCGTCTGACCCAAATATCTTCTTTTTCCAATACTGTTTAGATAGAAGCGAACTATATTTGTGCCATAAATAATACGTTGTTTCTTGCTTTACAATTTTGACAATATCGCAAACTTTATCTGTTGTATCGTAACTTAATAAGAAATGTATATGATCTTTGTCGGTTTCTATAGCAATAATTTCGTAGCCATAA
>NZ_VULP01000028.1:0-41366 GCF_009697165.1 Anaerobutyricum soehngenii
TGTCAGATCGAGGTCCAGAACCACTGGTTCTTTTCCTGTCTTTACTGTTTATTTAGGTTTTGAACTTTCGTTCTGTTCCATGGACTTTCCTGCAGACATCACTCTCAGGAAAACCCGAATGAAATTTTGAATCGACGTTCAAGGTTGTTTTGTTATTCAGTTATCAAGGTTTTGTGTTTTCTTTCGAAAACGCTTAATTATATTATCACACTTTCAAGTTCTTGTCAAGAACTTTTTTCAAGAACTTTTTCTTCTTTTTAAGAAGTTCGTTCTCTTTGTCAAATGTGAACTTTTATACGTTATCACACAACTTCTAATCTGTCAAGAAGTTTTTTAACTTTCTTTTAAGATTCTTTTCATTCCCCTAAGAAAAATGGGTTTCTCGTGTGCAACGGATATTATAATATCATAACAGTATATATGAGTCAAGCTTTTTTTGAATAAATTTTATTTTTCTTAAAAAGCGTTGTATACTGTACTTTTTTTGTATTTTTCTTTCCCGATTCGCTCTCTCTTTTTGATATATTGTTATTTTTTTATCATTTATTTAAAAAAATGTCACTGCATTTTTGCTTTTTATTTGGAAAACACGCCAAAAAAAAGAAAGTCAAAACATGACTTCCTTTTTTATTTGCTTTATTCTTCTTCTGTTTTTGTAAGATTTGGTTTTTCTACAGCTGCAATTGCATCTTTCTGCATTGGAATTCTGCAGTTACGGTTATTACCAAACTCAACGATAACGGTGTCATCCATAATATCAATAATCACACCATAGAATCCACTTGTTGTTAATACGCTATCTCCAGCCTGCATTCCTGCATGCATCTCGTCTGCTGCCTTCTGTTGTTTTTTCTGTGGACGAATTGTCATAAAGTAAATGATTGCTCCAAACAGAATTACATATGCAACAATCATAGTGATAGATGAGCCTGCGCTCGCACTCTGTGCTAATAACATGTCTTTACCTCCATTATTCTTCTATAAATATGATGTTGGGGTCAAAAGGTATTTTGACCCCTTGATACCAGATTGCATCGGCTTTCTGACCTTTTGACCCTGATATCATAAATATATTACCGGTATTCTTCTTCCGGTGTCAAAAAACCTTCTAATGTGGTTTTTTTGAACTCCTTATATCGATGTGCCTCAATCGCTCCGCGTATTTCTTCCATTAAATGATTATAGAAATATAAATTATGCAGAACACAAAGGCGCATTCCAAGCATTTCCTTTGCTTTTAGCAAATGCCGAATATACGCTCTGCTATATGTCCGGCAAGCTGGACACTGGCATCCTTCTTCAATTGGCCGAGGATCTAATTCAAACTTCTTATTAAAAAGGTTTAATTTTCCATGATGTGTGTATACATGACCATGCCTTCCATTTCGAGAAGGATATACACAATCAAAAAAGTCAACCCCTCTGTCAACTGCCTCTATGATATTTGCCGGAGTTCCTACTCCCATAAGATACGTAGGCTTTTCTTCTGGCAGATATGGTACAACTTCATCTAAAATGTGGTACATTTCTTCATGTGTCTCACCTACTGCAAGACCACCTATCGCATATCCATCTAAGTCTAATTCTCTGATTCTCTTAGCATGTTCTACACGTATATCTGCAAATATACCACCCTGATTAATTCCAAAAAGCATCTGATGAGGATTCACCGTGTCTGGAAGACTATTTAACTCCTTCATCTTTATCTTACATCGCTCTAACCATCTCGTCGTTCTGTCTACAGAATTCTGGATATAAGTTCTGTCTGCACGACTTGATGGACATTCATCAAAGGCCATGGCAATCGTCGAACCAAGGTTTGATTGAATCTGCATACTTTCTTCTGGACCCATAAAAATGTGATGACCATCAATATGTGACTGAAAATATACCCCTTCTTCTTTTATCTTACGAAGACCGGACAATGAAAACACCTGAAATCCACCGGAATCGGTAAGAATCGGTTTATCCCAGCCCATAAATTTATGAAGACCGCCAAATTCTTTAATCAACTTGTCCCCTGTTCTTACATGCAAATGATACGTATTTGATAATTCTACCTGTGTTCCAATTGTGCGAAGATCATCTGTGCTGACAGCCCCTTTGATTGCTCCTACTGTTCCTACATTCATAAAAACAGGAGTCTGTATCGTACCATGGACTGTCTCAAACTCTCCCCGTTTAGCCATACCATCTTTCGTTAATAACTTATACATATACTCTCCTTAACTTTACACATAAATTTGATTTTATCATAAACAAAGCAAATGTACAACCTTTATCCTTACTTTTTATCACTTCTATAAAAGTTTTTCACACCTTCAAGACTGCTTCCCATATTTTGAAGCAACAGATCAAGTACAGTTACTGCAGCCATAGTTTCCACCACTACTACCGCTCTTGGAACAATAATCGGGTCATGTCGTCCATGAATTACAATCTCCGTATCTTCTCCCTCTCGGTTTACGGTCTGCTGTGGCTGCGCAATCGATGGAGTTGGTTTAAATGCCGCACGAAATGTAATCACAGAGCCATCACTCATTCCACCAAGTATCCCGCCTGCATGATTCGTTTTCTTTTCAATCTTTCCATTATGATTATAAAAATCATCATTATTTTCAGAACCAACACTCTGGACCACTGCAAATCCATCTCCAATTTCAAAACCTTTTACTGCCCCAATAGATAAAATTGCCTTGCCAAGATTTGCACTTAATTTATCAAATACTGGTTCTCCAATTCCTACCGGCATTCCTGTAATCACGCACTCTACAATACCGCCACTAGAATCCAGTTCCCTCATCTTCTCCTGAAGATAGGCTTCTGCCTGTGCTACTGCCTGTACATCCGGCATATATAAAGCATTTTTATCTCTTTCTTCTTTTGAAAATCTGCTGCTGTCAATCTGAACTGGTCCTATTGCCTTTGTATAAGCAAATATTTCGATCCCTAACTCTTCTAACGCTTTTGCTGCCACTGCACCAGCTGCTACTCTAGCCGTTGTCTCTCTTCCTGAAGAACGTCCACCACCGCGATAATCACGAAAACCATATTTCTTATCAAATGTATAATCTGCATGTCCCGGACGATATACATCTTTAATTTCCGAATAATCTTTTGAATGCTGATCTTTATTGAACACTGCCATCGAAATTGGTGTTCCTGTTGTCTTTCCTTCAAAAACACCTGATAAAATCTCTACCTGATCATCTTCTTTTCGCTTTGTTGTATACTTTGACTGCCCAGGCTTTCTTCTATTTAGATATTTCTGTACATCTTCTTCGCAAAGAGAAAGACCTGCCGGACAGCCATCCACCACAACACCAACTCCCTTTCCATGTGTCTCTCCCCATGTTGTCATACGGAACAATGTCCCAAATGTTGAACCTGCCATATATTCCTCCTGCTAAAATCACATCATTAATTGTCCTTAATATTACTCACTCTTTTTTATTATTTTATACCGCCATACTATTCATGATTCCACTTTTCGTAAGCCTTCATACTTTGTCTGTTTATTCTTCTTCTAACATAAACATTAGTACAGAAAGTAATGCCATTCCGGCAGTTTCAGTACGCAAAATCCGATGGCCAAGTGTAATCGGTTCTGCACCGGCTTCCATAGCAAGAGAAACCTCCTCCTCTGGAAATCCACCTTCCGGTCCAATATATATTCCCAAACTCTTTTTACCCTTTACGGATTCTACTACTTGTCTTGAATGTACGATTCCTTCTGCATCCTCATAAGGAATCAGTAACATATCCATACTTTTTCCATACTCTACCGCTTCCTTAAACGACATTACTGACTTTACTTCTGGAATCATTCCTCTTTTCGACTGTTTCGCTGCACTTTTTGCAATCTCATTCCAACGCTGTACTTTTTTTGCTGCCTTCTTTGCATCAAGCTTCACAACTGCTCTTTTCGTAGCCATTGGCACAATCTCTGCAACACCAAGCTCTACTGCTTTTTGAATGATCAGCTCCATTTTATCGTTTTTGGGAAGTCCCTGAAAAAGCGTAATCTTTACAGGAAGTTCCCGAGATTCTCCATTAATATCAACAATAACTGCCTTTACAATATCTGACTGCATATCCTCTATGCTGCAAATATATTCCTTTCCCTTTTCCTCACAGCAAAGAGAAATCTTCTCTCCCTTTTTCATCCGAAGCACATTACGAATATGATTCACATCCTGTAAATCTGTAATCCAGACTTCCTTTTCTTTAACACTAGCAGGTTGTATAAAAAACTGATACATAAATTCCTCCGTTCCATTCTCTGCCTTTTTAAGACATGCATATATCATAACTTCTTTCAAAAAATATGTCAATTTACTATTTAATTCATTTAGAAGAAAACAGACGAAAATAAAAAGAATAGACCATAACAAATGTAAAGATATCACTGCGTAGAAAATGCCTGTTCGGCATTTTTACTTGCTCTCACATTACATTTATTATGGTCTATTCTTTTTATTTTCTGTGTTTTGGCTCTACGTGAATGAATTCAATAGTCTTTGGGAAGATAAAGGGGAGAGATCAGAAGTCTACTACTTGTTCGGAAGATATCTCGCCAGAAGAGAAAAATGATATATTGCGACAATATAATAATAAAATTATTATGTAAAGTAATAGCTTGCGGTATCATCTTATCATCAGTGAAACTTGAAAAAGGTTCAGCAAAGTGAAAATGACATCAGAATAAGCCACAACCTTCTGTCCCCTTCTCTCCTCAAAAACTATTGCATTCATTCCTTCTGGAGCCAAAACACAGAAAAAAGAAATAATACCATATCCCAGATGCGGCTTCGGAGCGTGTTTAAGATGCGGACAAGCATCTTAAATACAGCGACTACAGAGCAGATGGGATATGGTATTATTTCTTTTTTCGTCTGTTTTCCTCTAATGAATCAAATAGTTATCTTCCACTTTTTATTACTTTTTTTAATGTGAGGTTCTGATCAAGGAGAAGGATATCTGCTTTTTTCCCAATACTGATTGAGCCTCTTTCTTCGTAGATTCCAAGGCTGATGGCAGGATTTTTTGTAGCACAGGCTACGGCTGTTTCCAGCGGAATTCCCATCTGTGTAACTGCTGTTCGCATGCAGTCTGCAAGATTTGTTACAGAACCTGCTAATGCCCCATCAGAAACGAGAGTTGCTCTGTTCCCTGTTACTTTTACATCCAGTCCTCCTAATGTATACTGTCCATCTGGCATCCCCGTTGCTCTCATACTATCACTGATAAATATCATACGTTCCGCACCCATCATTTTAAATGCTGCTCTTATCATAGATGGATGGATATGCACTCCGTCGCAAATGATTTCGGACATGGCATGTTCATCGTCAGATGCTGCACCGACAACCCCTGGCTCTCTGTGTGTAAAACCAGTCATTGCATTAAATAAATGTACTACATGATTTGCTCCCGCTTCCAATGCTTCCTTTGCTGTTTCATAAGATGCATTGGTATGTGCTAATGAAATATTTACTTTATCTTTCATGTTCTTGATAAAAGAAACTGCGTTTGCACTTTCTTCTGGTGCAATCCCCAGAAATTTAACGAGATGATCTGATGCATCTAAAAATCTCTGAGCAATTTCTTCATTACAAGGGATAATATTCCGTTCATCCTGTGCACCTTTTTTAATTGGACTGATAAATGGTCCTTCCATATTAATACCAACAAAGTCCGCTCTCTTTTTATCGTTCTTTGTTTCTATCTGATTGATATTTTCACATTCTTTTTTATATTCTGCCGCTGTTTTTAAAATGCTCTCCAGTTCTTCTACCGGAAGAGTCATTGTAGCTGGAGCAATTGCAGTAACACCAACGCTTGCTTCGTACTCTGCAATACGGCGAATCGCTTCTTTGTCTCCATCACAAAAGTCATCCCCCATACATCCATGGAAATGCAGATCAATTAATCCCGGAATGGCATAAGCTCCCTTTCCATCTATTACATTCTCTGTCAGTTTTTCTTTCTGCACAGAGGAATCTGCTGTCATATTCATTTTTTTTAATGTAACTTCTTTTTCCTTTTCGGTATACACAGCTGTAATAGTATCTCCCTGTGTGATAATACCACCTAAAACGAATTCCCCGGATTCTGTATATACTTTTACATTATCAATTATCATAGTTATAATCTCCTCACTTTCTTTCGATTTTTTCTGCATAAGATTTTTCCAAAGCCTGTAATGTCCGTTCATGCAATATTTTTTTCTTTGTTTCATCTCGCTCTACATAATAAGAATAAATAATATCTGTCATGATCAGAATCGGAAATTGTGGCGAAATTACATTTCCATGATTTAAATGAAGCAAAGACGGAACTAATACAACTTCCGTACAAAACTCTTTATAATCATCTCTGTTGTTCGCAGTAAATAAGATTGTTTTGGCTCCTCGCTTTTTCGCTTCTTTTAAAAGAAAAATAATTTCTTCTTTTTGCCCACCGATACTAAATCCAAAAACAAGGCTATCCTCATCCTGAAACACAGCCCGCATACGCATCAGATCAGTATCTGTAATCGAGTCCACATCTACACCAATACGCATAAAACGAATTTCCATTTCTTTTGCAGCAAGACCTGAACTTCCTTTCCCACATACCAGAACTTTCTTTGCTTTATTCAGATAATTTC
Organism: Anaerobutyricum soehngenii; assembly: GCF_009697165.1. NCBI lineage: Bacteria > Bacillati > Bacillota > Clostridia > Lachnospirales > Lachnospiraceae > Anaerobutyricum > Anaerobutyricum soehngenii. The sequence continues at coordinate 6,653 of NZ_VULP01000028.1, forward strand.
CAATTCTTTCAATCTGTTTTTCATCCACAAGGCTATATGAAGAATTTAAAAGTTCCTGATAAGCATTCAGTATCATCAATGTGTTGCCTGCCATCGTTTCCTTTTTCTCTACAAAATTCTTCTCATACTGATAAATAAATTCCCGATATCCACGATATCCACATTTCTGCGCAAATCGGGAAAGAGAAGCTTCCGAAACAAAAAGTTTCAATGCTACTGCCTTTGCTGAAAAATCTGCCTTTTTCTGATTATTTATAAAGAAATCAGCAATCGATTTCTCAACTGTTGTAAACTTATTATAATTAGACTCTATAACCGGAATAACTGATTTAAAATAATGATTCATTGTTTACTTTCCAATCACTTCCACAAAAGACTTCGTAATAAGCTGTGGTCTTGTGATAATCGACCCAACAACAACACTATATGCTCCCAGCTCCAAAACTCTTTTTGCTTTTTCTGGTGTATTGATATTCCCTTCTGCAATGACCTTATGTTTTACTTTAGAAACAATTGTTCTCAAAATCTCAAAATCATTTTCTTCAATCTTATCTCCCTCACTCTGCTTTGTATAACCGACCATGGTTGTTCCGATAAAATCAAAACCAAGTGCATCTGCGTGAACCGCCTCTTCTACAGTAGAGCAATCTGCCATAAAAAGCTGGTTAGGATATTTTTTCTTTACTTCGTGAAAAAACTCATCTAACGTCTTCCCTTCCGGTCTTGTAGAACTCGTTGCATCCATCGCTATAATCTCCGGCTTTACTTCCATCAGCTCATCAACTTCTTTCATCGTAGGGGTAATATAAATTTCGCTATCCTCATAATCCCTTTTTACAATGCCTATGATCGGAAGTTCTACCTGCGTCTGGATTTCTTTAATGTCTTCCTTTGTATTTGCACGAATACCACTAGCTCCACCAACTTTTGCTGCCAATGCCATTCTCCCCATAATAAAAGAAGAATGTAGAGGTTCCTCAGGAAGAGCCTGACAGGATACAATTAATTTTCCTTTTAAATTTTTAATCTTTTCTTTTATATTTATATTCATAATCTTTAATCTATTCCTTTCCTACTTCATTCTAGCCTCGTTATTCATAATTTCTTTTATTGGAAACTTCTAATGTATTTTCTAAACGTATTTTTTATTGATAATTTATATTGGTAATTTCTCCCCTGACTTCGTTATTTATTGAGTAAAAAATATTATTTCCCGCTTAGTATAATCCTTTTCAAAATTATTTTCAAATATTTTTATTATTTCTGAAAGTACTTTCAACCACGATTCTTTTTTGTATTTCTTCTTATCAAAAACTGAAAGTAGCTTCCATATATTTTTATTCTATTGCTTTTTACTTTTTTCTGAGTATACTAAAGACACAAATGAGAACAAATTTTAAGGAGAGTATGCTATTATGAGAATTTGTAGAGCAACAGATTATAACGATATGAGCAGAAAGGCAGCTCAGATTATTTTGGCACAGATTATTATGAAACCAAATTGTGTCCTTGGTTTAGCTACCGGTTCTTCTCCAATAGGAACTTACAAGCAGTTAATCGAATGGTATAATAAAGACGAGCTTGATTTTTCTGAAGTAACTAGTATCAACCTTGATGAATACAAAGGATTAAGTCCAGAAGACCCGCAAAGTTACCGCTACTTCATGAACACTTATTTATTTGACCATGTCAATATCGATAAAAATCGTACTTTTGTTCCAGACGGACTCGCCACAGATTCAGAAAAGTCCTGCGCTGAGTACAATGCGAATATTCTTAAGCAGGGTGGTATTGATCTGCAGCTTCTCGGAATCGGAAGAAACGGACACATCGGCTTTAATGAGCCAGGTACAGTATTTAAGAAAGAAACACACTGTGTAGATCTTACAGAAAGTACAATCGAGGCAAACAAACGTTTCTTTGCTTCCGAAGCTGATGTTCCACGCCAGGCATATTCTTTAGGAATTAAAAATATCATGCAGGCAAGAAAGATTCTTGTTGTTGCAAGTGGAGAAGATAAGGCAGATGCTTTATATAATGCCATTCATGGCGAAATTACTCCTGAAGTACCAGCCTCAATTCTGCAGCTTCATAATGATGTAACTATCGTAGCTGATGAAGCAGCATTAAAAAGATTTTAATTGTTATAGAGCCTGATTGAAAAAAACACTACGAGATAGCTTTGATCTGTACCTAGGATTCTAGATACAGATCAAAGCTATCTCGTAGCGTTTTTTCTAATCAATCTGATCAAAATTTAATTTAATGCAAAATCTCCATCAAAATAATTAATCTTCATTGCTTCACGTACATCATTCAATGTCTCGGCTGCTTTCTTTTCAGCAACTTTGGAGCCTTCGTGTAAAATATCATATACATCCGGAATACGCTGTTCCCACATCTTTCTTCTCTCACGAATCGGTCCAAGTTCCGCTTCTAATACTTTATTTAAGAACTTCTTCACCTTAACATCACCAAGTCCACCTCTTTGATAATGTTCTTTCAACTCATCAAGGTTCTGGTAACCAGGAAGGAATTCTGCGAAATATTCATCTTTGCAAAATGCATCTAAATAAATAAATACCGGATTGCCTTCTACCTGACCAGGATCTTCTACACGAAGGTGATTTGGATCTGTAAACATAGACATAACCTTTTTCTTTACTACGTCTGCTTCATCAGAAAGATAAATACAGTTTCCAAGTGACTTACTCATCTTTGCCTTTCCATCAATGCCAGGAAGACGAAGACAGGCTTTATTAGATGGGAGAACGATCTGTGGATCTGTTAGCGTCTCTCCATACACACTATTAAACTTATGAACGATTTCTTTACACTGTTCGATCATCGGCATCTGATCTTCTCCTACAGGAACTGTAGTCGCACGAAAAGCAGTAATATCTGCTGCCTGACTGATCGGATAACAGAAGAATCCTACAGGAATACTCGCTTCAAAGTTTCTCATCTTAATCTCAGACTTAACAGTTGGATTTCTCTGTACGCGGGCAACTGTAACAAGGTTCATATAATAGAAAGTAAGCTCTGTAAGCTCAGGAACCATGGACTGAATGAAAATCGTTGACTTTTCCGGATCAATACCACATGCTAGATAATCTAATGCTACCTGAATAATATTCTGACGTACTTTTTCCGGATGTTCTGCATTATCTGTAAGTGCCTGCGCATCTGCAATCATGATATAAATTTCATCATAGTCTCCGGAATTCTGTAATCTGACTCTCTCTGATAATGAGCCTACATAGTGTCCTACATGAAGACGACCCGTTGGACGGTCTCCAGTTAAAATTACTTTTTTCATTATATAGTTTCTCCTTCATATATTTATCTGCTCTTGAAATTTTTCTGTGCTTCATTTAGCGGAGAAAGACTTCAAGAGAAAATTAGTCTTCATCAAGTTTCAATACACTCATAAATGCCTGCTGTGGTATCTCTACATTACCAACCTGACGCATTCTCTTCTTACCTTCTTTCTGCTTTTCAAGAAGCTTCTTCTTACGGGAAATATCACCGCCATAACATTTGGCAAGTACATCTTTACGGACAGCTTTTACTGTTTCGCGGGCAATAATCTTGCTTCCAATTGCTGCCTGTATTGGAACTTCAAATAAATGTCTTGGGATTTCTTCTTTTAACTTTTCACAAATCTTTCTTGCTCGCTCATACGCTGTAGAAGAGTGGACGATAAAAGAAAGTGCATCGACTGTCTCACGATTAATGAGGATATCTAACTTCACAAGTTCTGAACGCTGGTATCCTTTCATCTCATAATCAAACGAAGCATATCCTCTGGAACGGGATTTTAATGCATCAAAGAAATCATAAATAATTTCATTAAGTGGCAGTTCATATTTCAAAAGCGCTCTGGTTTCTTCCATATATTCCATGGAAATATATGTGCCTCGGCGTTCCTGACAAAGCGTCATGATCGCTCCTACATATTCTTTCGTTACCATAATTTCTGCAGATACAATCGGCTCTTCCATGTATTCAATCGTAGATGGGTCTGGAAGATTTGTCGGATTAGTCAGATCAAATACGGTTCCATCTGTCTGATGCACTTTGTAAATAACACTCGGTGCAGTTGTTACTAAGTCAAGATTATATTCTCTCTCTAATCGTTCCTGAATAATCTCTAAATGTAAAAGACCTAAAAATCCGCAACGGAAACCAAATCCAAGTGCTACTGATGTTTCCGGCTCATACTGGAGTGATGCATCATTAAGCTGTAACTTTTCTAAAGCATCTCTTAAATCTGGATATTTCGCTCCATCTGCCGGATAAATTCCGCAAAATACCATAGGGTTTACTTTTTTATAACCAGGCAAAGGCTCCTTACATGGATTGTCTGCATCTGTGACCGTATCACCCACACGAGTATCCTTTACATTTTTAAGACTGGCGGTAACATAACCAACCATTCCGGCAGAAAGCTCATCACATGGGAAGAACTGACCTGCACCAAAAGTACCGACCTCCACAACTTCTGCTTTCGCACCAGTTGCCATCATCAGCATATTCGTACCTTTTTTAATGGTTCCTTCCATAATACGGGCAAAAATGATAACTCCTTTATAAGAGTCATATACACTGTCAAAAATAAGTGCCTGTAATGGATTCTCAGGGCTTCCTCCCGGTGCCGGAATCTTCTCTACAATCTGTTCGAGTACCTGCTCGATATTGATTCCATTTTTCGCAGAAATCTTCGGAGCATCCTCCGCTTCAATTCCAATTACATCTTCAATCTCTTCCACTACACGCTCTGGATCCGCGCTCGGAAGATCAATCTTATTGATAACCGGCATAATTTCAAGGTCGTGATCTAATGCCAGATAAACATTAGCAAGAGTTTGTGCTTCAATTCCCTGCGCCGCATCAACGACAAGAACCGCTCCTTCACAAGCTGCAAGACTTCGACTCACCTCATAATTAAAATCGACATGACCCGGTGTATCGATTAAATTAAATATATATTCTTCTCCGTCTTCTGCATGGTATACAATACGTACTGCCTGAGACTTGATCGTGATTCCACGTTCTCTTTCTAAATCCATGTTATCAAGAACCTGGTTCTGCATCTCTCGATCTGTCAGCAGTCCGGTTTTTTCAATAATACGATCTGCTAAAGTTGATTTGCCATGATCAATATGTGCTATAATACAAAAATTTCTTATTTTACTCTGGTCAATTCCAGCCAAGGTAGTTTCCTCCTGTTTTATAATATGTGCTCCCGAAGTCTTCACCTCACTTACTTTTGTGAGAAGATTCCAAGAGTACATTCATTTTATCTTATCCGTCCTATTCTATCATGAGTTTCCTGCCTTTGCAATTTTTTATTCCTAATCCTGATACAATTTTAACGCAATGGACGTATTATCAATTTATTTATGTATTATTTCACTGCTTTTTATTACTGATTGGACAATTTGACAAACTCATCCAGTCTTTCTTTTGCCTTCCCGCTATCAATCAGTTCGGCGGCAAGTTTCACTCCATCTTCTAAAGTCGAAACCTTTCCGGCAACATAAAAGCCTGCGCCGGCATTCATTAAAACAGCTTCCCTTTTAGGGCCTTTTTCCCCATTTAAAATTGCCAAAGTAATCTTTGCATTTTCTTCTGGGCTTCCACCGACAAGTTCTTCCTTACTACATTTTTTAAATCCAAACTGCTCCGGCTCAATTTCATACGAGCGGAATATTCCATCTTTAATCTCACAAACAGTTGTCCTGGCACTCATAGAAATTTCATCGAGACAATCCTGACCGTAGACTACCATAGCATTTTTTACACCTAAATTAAAAAGGACTCTTGCAAGAGGTTCTACCAGATTCTCATCATAAACACCCATAACCTGCATGTTTGCGCCTGCAGGATTAGAAAGAGGTCCTAAAATATTAAATACCGTACGGATTCCAAGTTCTTTTCGAACATTTGCCACATAACGCATCGCTGTATGATACTTTTGTGCAAAGAGGAAACAGATATCTATATCTTTTAACATCTGTGCACTCTGTGCCGGAGAAACGGTAATATTTACACCAAGAGCCTCTAGCACATCCGCCGCTCCACTTTTACTTGAAGCTGCTCTGTTTCCATGTTTTGCAACCGGAACCCCGCCGGCAGAAATGACAAGCGCGGCAGTTGTAGAAATATTAAAAGAATTAGAGCGGTCTCCTCCTGTTCCTACGATTTCTAATACATCCATATCATTAAGAAGTCTTGTACAATGCGTCCGCATTCCTGCTGCAGAAGCAGTAATCTCATCAATCGTTTCTCCCTTCATGGCAAGGGCTGTAAGATAAGCACTCTTTTGAATATCGTTTGCTTCTCCCGTCATAATCTCATCCATGACAGTCTGTGCCATTTCATAACTTAAATCTTCTTTTTTACTTAATTTGATAATTGCTTCTTTAATCATAATGCTACCTCCTTCTTCTGCTGTCAATGTTGCCATACGGATTTCTGGATGGAAGCCTTCCCGACTAAAATAAAACAAAAAAATCCGCCCATGACAACGTATTACTACTTTGTCAAGGACGGGTGTATTATCAAAATAAATTCATCTCAAAAACTTATTCTTTCACATCCGCGGTGCCACCTTGATTCACAAAATGTGCGCTCTGAAGGATACCATCATATCCCCGGCAACTGACGTATGCCCTCACGTCACAGTGTACTAAGTAAAAGATACCTTTGACTGTGCCCTCCGCGGTCCATTTAATAATCTGCGTTCCACCCGGCTCTCACCTTTCCGGACTCTCTGTGCGTGCACAACTATTTTTATCTCCGCTTCAACAGTTTGACTTGAAAAATTAAATTTTCTGATATTATTAAAGCATACTCCTTATCATTTGTCAATTTATTTTTTATAGGATTTTTCTCCTGACAAAAGCCGATATAACATCTCCGCCAATGGCTTCATTGCATTTTCTGCCTCTTTTACAGTATTATTCTGCGCTCCTACTTCTACAAGCATCGCCCGTTTTACCAGGTGGAGATTATAGCGATAGCCTTTTATATATATTTTTCTTGTCAGGTCTGGATAATATTTCCCACATAAAAGCTGCATTTGTAAACTAAATGCCAGATTGCCTTCTTTATTTGGATTATAGAGATATCCGATATCTCCTTTTTTTGCAAGACGGCTGACCCCATTAAAAAACATAATCTGCGCTGTGGACTTTCCATTAATTTTGGTCCGAAGATGAATACTACTTTCTACCGAATCTCTGTGAAGATCAATGACTACTTTTACAGAAGGATTCTTTTTCAGTGCTGCTTCCACACTGTCACCTGCAAAATTGTAGGCAGCATTTCGATCAAGCTGTCCGTCAACCATATCATACACTGATGTGTCATGTATTGTTTTGATTCCATAAACGGTTTCCAATTCCTTTTGTAATGCTGTTCCCACTTCAATGACAGAACCTTCCTCTCCATTTACCTTTTTATATGTCTCACTCCCATGTGTATGATAAATAAGTACCAGTGGTTCTCCTTTCCCAGGCTTTGCAGACAAATCTGTTTTTACAAGTTTTATCCCGTTTAGTTCTTGTTTTGTCATAGATGTCGTTTCATCAACAATATAAAAATGTTCTAATAAAAAAGAATAGCTTGCCAGTTCTTTTATCGTATAAGTTCTTCCTGTGCCAGTCTGCTTCATTTTACCTGGATCTTTCTTTTTTTCTTCTACAGACTGATCGTCTGATTCTGTAAAATAGCCTGGTACGTTATCACTATATTTTGCCTTGTAGTACCCTTTCCCCTTCCAGTAATCAAGAGCAAACCGTTGAATCGGAAAAAGCTCTGTCTGCATTCCATTTCGAAAAAAAGGAAGCAGCAGCCGTTTTTCCCCTCCGTATGTATCATATCCAAGAATCGGTGCTATCCCATATTTCCCCTTTTGTATTCCGTTTTCAAAAAATTCTCGGAATACTTCTGTATGTATGGGAACACTTTCCCATAAAGAAAGTGTCCTTCTTTTTACCTTTCCGCTTCCACCGGATAAAAATAACCCCCATAATAAAACAAAAAGAACAAACAATAACCCCTCTATTGTTTTTAAATTCTTCTCCCGCATAGTACCTCCCAATCAACATACAACTTCTAGCAGTTTTTGCAAACGCAGCATCAGCTTGTATCAAAAATCAAAATAATTCTCATAATATAAACTTATGCTTGTCCTTTTTGATTATGAAGTTCTACTTGAAACAAATTGATTGATTCCTTCTGAAAGCGTATAGCTGATTCTCTTCACTGCCTCATCAATTTCTTTCGGTGTCACAAAAAGCTCCCATAATTTAGCATCCAAAATCTTCCCTAAAAATCGATACTTTTCACTTTCCGGCCAAGAAGAAAATGTATCTTCCATTTTTTCGCCCTGTGAAGCACAAAAAGAATCCATAATATCACATGCCAGTGACGGAATAGAAATCACAGTAGGGACACCAAGCGCGATTACCGGAACGCCCATTGTTTTTTCCGTAATCTCATTTCTTTGATTTCCTACCCCTGATCCCGGTGCAATCCCCGTATTGCTGATCTGAATTGTCCGGTTTAAACGTTCTGAACTTTTAGCCGCTAACGCATCAATTACAATTAGCGCATCCGGATGAATCTTTTTCACGATTCCCTCCACGATTTCTCCCGTTTCCATTCCTGTCTGTGCCATCACTCCCGGTGCCAGCGCCGCTACTACCGGACATCCTTCCACTTCCTTCCAGCCTTTCAAATGTCTCGTCACAAAAAGATTTTTTATCACGAGTGGTCCCAGTGCATCCGGTGTCACTTCCCCATTTCCAAGTCCTATAAATAATAATTTTTTTCTTCCCAAAAGTAATTTTGCAAGACGTTTTGCAAGATGATTGCTCATTTCCTCATGAAATCCTCCATCATTCCCTGCCATGTTTTCTCCCTCAAGCGTTATATAAATCCCCTGTGGCTTCCCAAGCTGTTTCTCTCCGGCTTCGCTTTCAATCTTAATCACCGTTTCCTTAAGCCCCTTTTCACCAATCTCATTGTGGCTGACGGTAATCCCTTCAAAAAACTGCTCTCTTTCACAAGATTCCTCCAGCTCATCCTTCAATTCCAATGCCAAATCTGTATGCGAAAAAGAATGTAAAATATTCATGAATACCTCCCAAAATCTGTAATATACATTTTTTACACTAACCATATTATTCTGACCAAACCCTTTTAAATATTATGTAAAAAAACAAAAAAAGTATTCAAAAAATCTATTTTACCAAAATAAGAGGAAACAAAAAAAGCACACTATCGCATCTGTAAAGATAGTGTACTTTTACTTATATTTTTAATAAATTGATAAATCAAGCTTTTTTAGCTGTGATGCTTACCCAGTCTTTCATATGATTAATCTCAAGGATTTCAAAATGATTGGCAAGCATTGCTTCTTTTACTGCCTCTTCCATTGTATTGATGATTCCGGAAGTGATAAAAACACCGTCATTCTTCAATAATGGAGCGACAATTCCAGAAAGTGGAATGATAACATCTGCAAGAATATTTGCTACAATAACATCATATTTCTTTCCATTATTTTTCTCATAAAAACTGTCTGCTTCCTCTTTATCAAGAATATTTACCTGCTGGACCTCTGCTTGTTCAGATACCTCATTAATGGCAAAGTTCTCATTCGTTGCTCGAATTGCATTCGGATCAATATCCGTTGCCATCGCGTGATGCGCACCTAATTTTAATCCGATAATAGAAAGGATACCGCTTCCCGTTCCAACATCAAGAAGTTCTGTATCTTTTTTAATATATTTTTTAAGCTGAGAAATGCAGAGCTTTGTTGTCTCATGAGATCCGCTTCCAAATGCAGTTCCAGGATCAATCTCTATTACAATATCACCGTCTTTCTTATCAGAAAGGGTCTCCCAGGTTGGCTTGATCACAATATTATCGTCTAAACGAAATGGTTTAAAGAATACTTTCCAGTTATTGATCCAGTCCTCTTCTTCCGTTACGCCTAAGGTGATCTCCCCGCTTCCCATTGGTAAAAATGCAGATAATTCTTCGATTTTTGCTTTTATTTTAGCAATAACAGCCTGTAAATCTTCTTTCTCATCTACATAGCAGGAAATACGTGCCTTACCATCGTCCGGTGCAATCTCATCTGGAAGAAGATCTACATACATAATCTTTCTGTCCTCTTCAGATAATGGCACATGATCTTCGATTTCGACACCTTCCATTCCCATCTCAGAAAGCTCATAGCTTAACATATCCTCTGCTGCAGTTGTTGTTTCAATAGTGAGTTTATTCCACTTCATAAGCTTTCCTCCTACTTCTTAAAGAAACCTTTTTTCTTATGTTTTTCGTGCTTTTCGTGCGGAGCTTCTTCTTTCTTTTCGGAAGGGACAACTTCTCCCATTGCTTCCTGGAAGTTACGAAGTGCCTCTTTCTGTGCTGCATTCATTTTTTCAGGAACCTGCACAACAAATTTAACGATATGGGTTCCACGAATATTTCGGTTTCTAAGGGTAGGAACACCTTTTCCTTTCAGACGAATCGTTGTATCTGTCTGTGTTCCCGGTTTTAAAGTATACTCATAAGGACCATCTACGGTATCAATCTTAATCGTTCCACCAAGTGCTGCCTGTGCAAATGTGATTGGCTCTGTAGAGTAGATATCATATTCCTGTCTCTGGAACTTAGGATGACGGGACACAGTTACATTAACAAGTAAATCTCCTCTTGGTCCGCCATTAATACCTGGTTCTCCCTTTTCACGAATTCTTACACTCTGACCATTGTCGATACCTGCTGGAATCGGTACTTTAATTCTTTTACGAACCTTAATATATCCCGTACCGGAACAGTCACTACACTTGTTACGGATAATCTGTCCGCTTCCGTTACAATCCGGACAAGTCTGAACATTACGAACTGTTCCAAACATAGACTGCTGTGTAAATACAACCTGACCGGTTCCTTTACATTTCGGACAGGTTTCCGGACTTGTGCCTGGTTTCGCTCCACTTCCGTTACAAGTCTTACATTCTTCTTTTAATGTAATCTCCAGTTCTTTATCTACACCGCGAATGGCATCATCAAAAGTGATACGAACACCGGCACGAAGATTCGCTCCCTGTCTTGGTCCGTTTCTTCTGGCATCGCCGCCTCGTCTGCCTCCGCCAAAGAAGTCTCCGAAAATATCTCCAAAGATATCTCCCATGTCTCCTCCGAAATCAAAACCGCCAAAGCCACCGGCTCCACCGCCACCCTGCTCAAATGCAGCATGACCGAACTGGTCGTATTTACTCTTCTTTTCCGGATCACTAAGTACTTCATAAGCTTCTGCAGCTTCTTTGAACTTCTCCTCTGCCTCTTTATCTCCCGGATTCATATCCGGATGATACTTCTTTGCAACCTTTCGATATGCACGCTTAATTTCCGTCTCTGACGCATTCTTATCTACGCCTAAGACTTCATAATAATCTCTTTTTTCTGCCATTTTATCCTCCAACCTGGTGTACTCTATCATTCATAAAGTTTTATGTTCCTGAATAGTTAAGATACCATAGGTGTTTTGAAAAATCAAAATAATTATGAATGATACAATACACTGGGAACTTTTTGTTCAAGTCGAGCAACCCTGTCACTCACCACCTGAAAGAGGTGGGAGTCTTCTCGACTGAGATAAACAAATTTCCCCTTTCTCTCCCACCTGTAAAAACAGGCAGGAGTAAGAAAGAGGAATATTTACATTTTAAACAAGTGTTATAAAACACATTTCTATCTGTTTATACTTCTTTATAGTCTGCATCAACAACATCATCTGCATTATAAGTTGCATTTGCATCAGCATCAGCCTGTGGTCCAGGACCAGCCTGACCTGCTGCTCCGCCAGCCTGCTCATACATCTTAGCAAATAAAGACTGTGCATCTTTCATTAACTGCTCTTTACCTTCGTTAAGAGCTGCTACATCTGCTTCTGAAATGTTATCTGGAGTCGTGCGGTCAAGAACTTCTTTTAATTTCGCAATGTCTGCTTCAACAGTAGCTTTCTCAGAAGCATCAATCTTATCTCCTGCTTCTTCTAATGCTTTCTCTGTCTGGAATACCATATTGTCTGCATCGTTTCTTGCATCAATACCTTCTTTTCTCTTCTTATCCTGTGCTTCGTATTCTGCAGCTTCTTTTACAGCCTTATCGATATCTTCATCAGACATATTAGATCCAGCAGTAATTGTGATATGCTGTTCTTTTCCTGTTCCTAAATCTTTTGCAGATACATTTACAATACCATTTGCATCGATATCAAATGTTACTTCAATCTGAGGTACACCTCTTCTTGCTGGTGGAATACCATCCAAACGGAACTGTCCAAGAGTCTTGTTATCTCTTGCGAACTGTCTCTCACCCTGTACAACATGGATGTCTACTGCTGTCTGATTATCCTCTGCTGTAGAGAAAATCTGGCTCTTCTTTGTAGGGATTGTTGTGTTACGCTCGATTAACTTTGTAGCAACACCACCCATTGTCTCGATAGATAAGGATAATGGAGTTACATCCAGAAGAAGGATATCGCCGGCACCTGTATCACCTGCTAACTTACCACCCTGAATAGAAGCACCGATTGCTACACATTCATCTGGGTTGATTCCCTTGAATGGCTCTTTACCTGTTAACTGTTTTACTTTATCCTGTACAGCTGGAATTCTTGTAGAACCACCAACTAATAATACTTTACTTAATTCAGAAGCGTTAAGGCCTGCATCGTTTAATGCTTTAGAAACAGGTGTTGCTGTTCTTTCTACTAAGTGAGCTGTTAATTCATTGAATTTTGCTCTTGTTAAGTTCATCTCAAAATGCTTTGGACCCTCAGCAGTTGCTGTAATGAAAGGAAGGTTGATGTTTGTTGTTGTAGAAGAAGAAAGCTCTTTTTTCGCTTTTTCAGCAGCTTCTTTTAATCTCTGCATTGCCATCTTATCTGTAGATAAATCTACACCTTCTTTTGTCTTGAAATCCTCTAACATATACTGTGTGATTACATTATCAAAATCATCTCCACCTAAACGGTTATCTCCGGCTGTAGATAATACTTCGATAACACCATCACCGATCTCAATGATAGATACATCAAATGTACCACCACCTAAGTCATATACCATGATCTTCTGCTCATTCTCGTTATCAAGGCCATAAGAAAGAGCTGCTGCTGTAGGCTCGTTAATGATACGCTTTACATCAAGGCCTGCAATCTTACCTGCATCTTTTGTTGCCTGTCTCTGAGCATCGTTGAAGTATGCAGGAACAGTGATAACTGCTTCTGTTACCTTTTCTCCTAAGTAATTCTCTGCATCAGATTTTAACTTCTGTAAAATCATTGCGGAAATCTCCTGTGGAGAATACTTTTTATCATCAATTGTTACTTTATAATCTGTACCCATTTCACGTTTGATTGATGAAATAGTCTTGTCAGCATTTGTTACTGCCTGACGCTTTGCCGGCTCACCGACAACTCTTTCACCAGTTTTTGTGAAAGCTACTACGGAAGGAGTTGTTCTCATTCCTTCTGCATTTGTGATAACAACAGGTTTTCCACCTTCCATTACTGCTACACATGAGTTTGTTGTACCTAAATCAATACCGATTATTTTACCCATAATTATTTCCTCCTGTATTCTGTCAAATTCATATATCTAAAATATGACTAATTAACTACTTTTACCATGCTGTGACGAAGAACTCCATCTTTGTACATATATCCTTTCTGGAACTCTTCAGATACAAGGTTCTCACCCATCTCTTCATTCTCTTCATGCATAACTGCATTATGAAAATCTGGATTAAATTCCTTTCCTACAGCATCCATCGGTTTTACACCGATTTCTTCAAGTACGGTAATCATCTGCTGATAAATCTTGATAAATCCCTGAGCAAATGCCCCTTCCTTCTCTTCTTCTGAAAGAGCATCCAAACCTCTTTCAAAATTATCAACAACCGGAAGTAACTTTGCAAGAACCTCTTTCGCTCCTACATCATACATATGGCTCTGCTCTTTTGCATTTCTCTTTCTGGCATTCTCAAATTCTGCCATCAGACGCTGATATTTATCTGTCATCTCTGCTGCCTTTTCTTCACTCTTTTTTAATTCAATTTCAAGAGCGGCTGCAGACTTCTTTTTCTTTTTCGTCTTTGTTTCTTTTGTCTCTTTGGCTTCCGTTCCGTCCTCCGTCGTTGTTTCTTCCGGAGTCTCTCCCTTCGCCTCTTCTACGATACTTTCGTCGGATACTTTTTTTTCTTCTTCCACTTAAGTACCACCTTTCTATGATTTATTATTAAAAATCTCATCTAAATCATCGGTTAGATTTCTGAGAGTATTTACAACCTTTCGGTAATCCATTCGTTTCGGTCCGATAATTCCGACCGTTCCTGTTCCGCCTTCCTTCAATTCATAAGTGGCAGTTACGATACTGCAATCCCTTAAAGACTGTACCTGCGTCTCGTTACCGATATAAACCTGTATGCCATGTTTTTCTTCCTGATTCACTGTATCATCCACAAGCTTTACAAGCTGCTTCTTCTCCACTAATGTATCAAGAAGTGCTGTTGTATGCTCAGGATTAACAAGCTCAGGATACTTAAGCATATTCGTTGCTCCGCTGGTATAAATCTCCATGTTGTCTGCTTCGTGAATTGCCTCTACAATTCCACTGAAAACTCCTTCTAAAATATCTGCATGCATCCCTGCCTGCACCTTCATCATATGAACTAACTCGATATTAATATCATTCAGTGTCAGTCCTTGAAGAAAAGAGTTCAACAAAATATTAAGTTTTAAAATCTCGTCATTTCCAAGTGGTTCATCCATATTCATGAGTACGTTCTTTACCGTATCATTCCCAACTACGATTACTACCAAAAGCCTCTGTGTATCCACCATAGAAAGCTGAATAAACTTAAGCTTCGATTCCTTAATCTGTGGTGTGGAAATCAATGTAGCGTAGTTCGTGTTCGCTGCAAGTAAATCTGCAACGTTCTTCAGAACCTCTTCCATGCGATCCATCTTATTAATCAGATCCTGATGTTCCTTCTCCCTCTCGGTTTCCCTGATTCGAATCTCATCATTCTCTTCCATCAGACAGTTCACATAATAACGATATCCTAAATCTGAAGGAATCCTTCCGGCAGAAGTATGTGGCTGGAGGATATATCCAAGTTCTTCGAGATCCGCCATCTCATTACGAATCGTTGCTGAACTCAAATGTAAATCAGAATCTTTGGCAATCGTTCTGCTTCCTACCGGATCTCCGGTCTCTAAGTAAGTAGAAATAATTGCTTTTAAAATTTTCATCTTACGTTCATCCAGTTCCATCTCTTACTCCCTTCCTTCTTAGTTATTAGCACTCATCATTATCGAGTGCTAATATCTACATTCATTAAGTTATCACTATCTGCAATCCTTGTCAAGTATATTTTCGATTTTTTTCTTAAAATCTTTTTACAACATAAAATCACAGAAAATATAATCGCTCACATCGATTCCTGCATCTGTAAGACGAAGCATTTCCCCATTTTTTATCCATTCAAGCAGATCAATCTTTTCATATTTAGATATCACTTCTCCGTACACGTCCATGATATTTTTATGAAAACACTCCCTGAACTCTTTTTTAGAAATGCCAGCTCGTTTGCGCAGCCCTAAAAACATAAATTCTTCTATTTTATCTTTTTGGCTTAATACAGTATAATCTTCCCTCATCATAAAAGGAACATACGGCTCTTTTTTATAATGTTCCAAGTTTCTCTCATTTGAAAAACGAGTTCCTTCAAAATAAGAAGATGCGCCAAGCCCAAAGCCAATATATGGAACCCCGCTCCAATATCCAAGATTATGAATACATTCCTTTCCTTTTAATGCATAATTAGAAATTTCATATCTGTCATATCCGTTTTCTGCAAGAATCTCCTTTGTAAACTGATACATTTCGCGGTCTGCTTCTTCATTCGGAATCTTTTTATGAATCTCTTCTGATTCGTAAAAAGGGGTTCCTTCTTCTAAAATAAGACTGTATGCAGAAATATGCTCCGGTCGCAATGCCATTACTTTTTCAAGCGTTTTCTTATAGATACTCATCGTCTGGCCCGGAAGACCGCTCATCAGATCAATATTAATATTTTCAAATCCAGCCTTTCTAGCCAGCTCATAATTTTTCAAAAACTCTTCCCATGTATGAATTCTTCCCAATAAATACAGGCAGGAATTATCCGCACTTTGCAATCCCATACTCAGACGGTTTATACCTGCATCTTTATATGCAGAAAGATTTTTCTTTGTAAGAGTTCCCGGATTCGCCTCCATTGTAATCTCTGCTTCCTCTTTTATAAGAAAGTATTTCTGAACTACCTGCATAATATTCTTTATCTGATCGCCGGAAAGAAGAGATGGGGTCCCTCCTCCTATAAAAACACTTCTTACCTGATAAGTATCTTTATTATTTAAAATATCATTTAAAACTATACCTGTCTTCTCTATCTCTTTTACCAAACATCGAACATACTCTTCCCTGTCTTCTGCACTTGAAGGAAAAGAAAGAAAATCACAGTAGTTACACTTCTTTATACAAAATGGAATATGGATATATAATTCCAAGTCTTTTCTATTCTCACATATCTCACACATTGCACCCATAAATGATCCTTTCCTTTTAAATTTAAAAACGTTATCTCAGTATAACATATTTCAAAAAAAAATTCATTTTACGCTTGACAAACTGCTCGAAAATCAATAGAATATAGAAGTATGTTTACATTAGATTGTCCGTGTCCGAAATAATGCAAAACAATATAAACATAATAATAATTATAAGTAATAATATTTGGAGGTGTACAGATTGGCTAACATCAAATCTGCAAAAAAAAGAATTTTAGTTATCGAAACAAAGACATTAAGGAACAAATCTATTAAATCTAAAGTAAAAACTTGTATTAAGAACGTAGAAGTTGCTGTAGCAAAGGGTGACAAAGAAGCTGCACAGGCTGCTTTAACAGTTGCTATTTCTGAAATCAGCAAAGCTACTTCTAAAGGAATTTTCCACAAGAATACAGCAGCAAGAAAAGTTTCCCGTCTTACAAAAGCGGTTAACGGAATTGCTTAATTAAAATAAAACATTTATCTCCGAAAAGAGCGGCTGCTTTTCGGAGATTTTTTTATCTCAGTCGAGAAGACTCCCACCTCTTTCAGGTCGTGAGTGACGGCTGCTCGACTTGAATTTATCTTGTTATTTTGCCAAATTGTATGATATTAGGGCAAAAGTAATTTGCAAATCAGAGCTTCTACTCCAATCTGATCTCCTATTTTTCCGGTTTTAATGTCTTCTTCTATCTGAATACATTCCTCGATACATCTTTCTAATGTTTTTTCTCCATAACCTCTTAGCTGCTGTTCATTTTTTCGAATGGCAAATCGTGGGATTCCAGCGGTTTTGGCGATGGCATCATCTGGTTTGCGAAGTGTGCGCATATTGGAAATAATATGAAGAATCCGATATTGACGCACGATCAGAAATAAAATATGCATTGGCGGTTCTTTTAAAAGAATAAGATCATTATAATACCCAAGTGCCGCCGGCTTATTTCCTCTGGCAATGGCATCTACAAGGTCAAATATTTTATCCTGTACTTCCCCGGATGTAATCGCATCAATATCTTCTTTTGTAATTTCTTCTTTTTCTCCGACATAGGCGATTAACTTATCTGTTTCATTCTTTATCTGAAACATATCATCTCCAACTTTTTGTAGAAAATATATTGCATCATTTTCTCGAATCTGCTTCTTTTCCTTTCCAAGCAAAGCTGCAATCCAGCGCAGAAGAACTTTTTCTGTTTGATTCTTTTTCAAAAATTCTCCAATATAACCATTCTTTTTTATCCACTTGTATACTTTAGAACGTTTATCCACTTCTGATTCGCATATAAGAATACAGGTCGTTTCCGGCATATTATCCATAATATTCACAAATTCATCTTTTCCTGTTTTTAAGATTCCTGTTCCATCTAAAAGCAAAAGACGTTTTTCGCTAAAGAACGGATAGGTAAATGCCAGTTCCTGCAAGGTATTGATATCTACTTTCGCATCGGTAAATTCTGCGTAGTTCATCGTATCACCTTCTCTGATCATTCCATTCTTCAGCATATGCTTTGCCTGAAGGATAAGATATGGTTCATCTCCAGTCAGAAGATAGACTTTATAAAAAGATTTTTCTTTTATCTGTTTTTTTATTTCTTTCATAAAAATAAATTCCTCGTGTTCATTGATTTTTAAAATAATTTATCTGATACTTTTGCCCGTTACTCTCGATATGAATCGCACCTCCCCATAAAGTTCCGTAAATATCTGCTCCATTTTTTTGCAGTCTTTTTATGGTTTCCTTATGTGGATGCCCATATAAATTATTTTTTCCGGCTGACAATATTGCTTTTTGAGGATGCACCATTTTTAAGAATAAATCTGTCGTAGAATTCTTTGAGCCATGATGCGCTGTTTTTAAAATAGAAACAGGTGACGGTACCTCTTTCATGAACAATGCTTCCTGTTCTCCTGGCAGATCACCTGTAAACAGCATCGTAAACTTTTCATATGAGAGAGCAAATACTATAGAACCACTGTTAACATCTTCATCATCCCATCCTTTTACTGGATGAAGACAAGATAGGCTTATTCTGTCAAGCTTTATAATATCTCCCTTACTTATTTTTAAAACATTGGCGTTACTCTTTTTTATAACTTCCAATATATTTTTCTTGCTTTCTCTGTCTTTTTCCTGTACTTCCCTTTTTTCTGTCTTTTGTTCAGGGAAACGCATCGCTAACGTATCCGGAAGAATAATATTTTTCACAGGATACTCTTCTTCTAACAATTCTCTTATCCCCGAAATATGATCCTCATCCGTATGGGTTATTATAACATAATCTAGATGATCTGTTCCATAATATTTCAAGGCAGGAAGAATCGTATAGTCTGCGATATGTTTCTTTGATGTACTGCCCCCATCAATCAATACGGTTTCGTTTGCAGGGGTTTTTAAAAAAATACATTCTCCCTGACCTACGTCAAGCATACTGATCTGTAAAGGAGGCACCGGTCTGCAGAATCTTCCTGCAATCAAGATAAGTATAAAAACACATCCCACACTCCATAAACGATAATACCAGCAAATAAACAGACACAGTTCTACCAGATAAAAAAGGAGAATCTTCCACCATGATGGACACCCTGTTACAATAACAGCACCCGGCATCTTATGAATAAACTGGAATATCACATGAAAGCCTCTTAACAATAGGACTGCGGGGATACATCCTGCCATGCCTGCCCATAGCTGAAACAATCCCACGACTCCACCTGTAATCGCACTAAGCAAAAGCGGGCTCATTGCCGGAATTACAAAAAGATTCAGCAAAACACTATATGGACTCCACTGATAATAAAACCGCAGCAATAACGGACCAATTACCATAGAAATAATAACACTTGTTAAAAAATCCTGCCTTATTCTTTTCTTCCACTTGCTTTCTATTAAGAATTCACCCGGTATCAATTTACTTTTTCTTCGTTTTTCCTCCAGTTCTTTCGCAAAAGGAACAATCATTCCAATGGCAAAAATAGAAGTAAATGAAATAATACATCCACTTTCCAGAATTCTCAGCGGATCGTCATATAACATTAATATTCCCGCCAGACTCATAGAAGAAACCATATCATATTCCGCTCCGAAATATTGTGCTAGTAAAAAAATCAAAAACATAATGACCGCCCGGAAAACAGAATTTCCAAAACCGGTCATAATCGCATAGAATAACAGAACAAAGCTTGAACAGATACATGAAACAGCATAACTAAACTTTCTTTTTCTTAAAAAACGAAACAACATTCCTCCAACGATAGAAACGTGAAGACCGGAAACGGCCAACAGATGCGCCACTCCATTTTCTTCATATAAACGTTTCTCTTCACTAGACAGTTCTGTCTTATCTCCCAGAAACATTGCTTTTAATAAACCATATTCATTTTCAGAAAGTATATAGCGATAAACTGCATCCATTCTTTCTCTTACCCTGCCTGCCATCCGATATACTGACAAAGGCCGTTCCTTCTTTCTGCTAATCGCCTTTCCAAAAAACTGATAGCGGATTCCTAAGGAATAATAATATGTTCTTGCATCAAATTCTCCTGGATTAGAAGTTTCTTTGATTGCACTCAGTCTGCCTGTACAACTGATCTGATCTCCCGGATAAATCTTCTTTTCAGATACTTTAATCTTTAAAATACGGCATTTCGCCCTTAATTTATAATTTTCAAAAAAATAACTTTCTTTTTTATACTTTAAAGAACCCTTCCCTTCTTCCCAAAATGAAACTTCACTTAATGTAAGCTGGTACTCCCCTTCCGCTGTTTTCTTTACAAACTCTACATTTCCGCTTAATGTACCATCAATCTCTCTTTTCGCAAGTATCTGATCTGCCGTATCCGGGTATTCTGCTCTAAGAAGCAAAAGACCTCCGGCAAAAAATAAACCATAAAATATAATTGCATATATAAAAAGAAGGCTCCGTTTTCTTTTTATTCTCTGATACAATCCAAAACAGATTAAAATAAGAATAAAAAGAAACAAAGCCATCACAAAAAAACCTGTCCTGTTTAAAGAAATGGCTGCAGCCTCTCCAAGCACAAGCCCCATAAAAAACAGAAAAAATGGTCTTTTCACTTATTCTCCCTTTATTGGTTCATCGCAAATCACCTATACGTATACCTGATCTACGGTCAATATTATGATGTTAGGGTCCCAAAGTCAAACACCTTATCGTACAAGCACGAACGGCGTTTTGACCTTTTAACCCTGACATCATATTATTTACATAAAGAAAAATTACTTGTCAGAAGCGTATCGAACTTTTCAAATTCATTTAACTTACTGACTCTTTTCCCATCAATCGTAAACTGAACCTGATAAGCAGTATCTAGATCAGTAAGAGTATTCACCATCGCATACACCGTAATCTTTTCCTTTACATCTGCTACAGCATTCTCTATATCACTGCTCAAATCCACATAACAGGTATTATTCATAATCTGCGTCTGATTCACATGAAAATCCTGTGAGAGCGGACTCTTCAAATTCTTCTTTGAAGCCGGAGGATTCTTCAGCATAAGAAGAACCTGCGTTTCAAGTGGAACATTATTCTTTACTTCCACTTCTCTAAAACAGGAAATAAGCTTATCTCCTGTCTTATTCGTATAATATAGTTTTACTTTTTTCTTTTCTGAATAAATACTCTTCTCTCCATCATCTGTCAAAAGAGTATCCTCATTCATCAGCCCTACCGGAACTTTATCTGTATCTAATAAACTAGAACCATTGACAGAAAAAGTAATCCCTTCAACTCCTTTGATCTGAAGCAGCGACTTCACAACAGATGTACGAAGTAATACTTCTTTTACATGACTAAGCTGACCATAGGCCGCACCAAAGTCTATATTCTCCTTTCCGTTTTCCAAAGGAGAAACATCATTCACTGCAATCCCATCAAAAATGGATGCCTTATACTCACTTGTATTATTCCCTTCCGTATCGGAAAGTTTATAAAGTACTTCATAAGATGCCTTTACCGAATCATTCGGATTCTGTAAAGTATATGGAACCTTTTTAAACCCATCTTCTTCTGCATTCAGATAATATAAGCTAATCGTATTCTTATCTTCTGCCGCTTCTGTTGTTATCCCTTCCCCACTGTCCGTCTTTTCCTTTGATGCTGCGGAAGATGCCGTATTGCCACCGCATCCACACAAAGTACTTAATAAAAGCAGACTCAGGAAAAATAACAGATATCCTTTTCTCTTTAATCTTCTCATGTGTCTGTCTCCTATCCAATATAATTGAGAGGGATACGGATAATAAATGTTGAACCCTCTCCTTCCTTGCTGTGAACACGAATGGAACCTTTATGCATTAAAATAACATTTCTTGTTATAGCAAGACCAAGACCGGTACCGCCTGTTTCTCTTGAACGTGCCTTATCTACCCGATAAAAACGTTCAAAAATCTGTTCCTGACAATCTTCCGGAATACCACATCCCGTATCTTTTACACGAATATAAAAGAACTTATGATCCGCATTCAGTGAAACATCTACACTTCCGTTATCATCATTATACTTTACAGCATTCTCAATAAGATTATTGCATGCCAGAGAAAGCTTTACCTCATCTACTTCTGCTATTACTTCACGCATCGTCTCCAAACGAATCTTAATGCCTCTCTTTTCCGCAATAGGAGAAATCCTCTTTAACAACACCTCTAACAGATCATTAATCTTTACAGAGGAAATATTTAAATTTGCCTGCGTTTTATCCATCTTCACTAATGTAAGCAAATCTGTAATGATCTGATTCTCCCTGTCAATCTCATGAACAATATCATTCATAAATTCTTCATAAAGCTCCACTGGAACATCTGGCTGCATCAACAGGGAATCTGCCAGAATCTTCATAGAAGTGATCGGTGTCTTTAATTCATGAGAAACGTTCGATACAAATTCCTGTCTTGTATTCTCCAGTTCCTTATATCGATTAATAATCTTATTAAAAGTAGAGGAAAGATTATAAAATTCTCTAAAATTCTCTTCAACCAATCCTTCTTCCTGATGTCCTGCTGCAATAATATCAAGTTCATTTTGCATTCTTCGAAAACTATTACGAATGAGAAGTGCAACGAGAACACTGAAAATTATTGTAATGATTATAAAAATACCAAGAAGATTATCTCTCTGATCATATAGATATTCCGACATCTCATTACAATTATGCAGCGAAACAACTGCAATGATCAATCCTCTTATATCTGGCTTTTCACTGCTCTTATCCTCTATGGGAAGAATAATCTGAAGATATTGATCCCCTATATATCGGTAGGAAACTTCTTCACCGTTCATAGCATGAATCGTCTCTTTTGTAACAAGGTACTTTCCACAGTTACGATTATATGTGTCAGCAAGAATCTTAAAGCGGCTGTCTATTAACAGAATCCTCCCCTCAAGATTATTGGCAAGCTGCTCCACTTCAAATATACTCGCCCCAGACTCTCCCGAAAGACTGCTCATATTATAATTTCGGAATCCGTTATTTACAATCTGATTAGAAAGTACGGCACACTGCTTTTGTGTGTACCGTACTCTCTGATCAATCGCCTTTTTCTCATAATAATTGATCTGACTTGAAATTCCCACTATCAAAAAAATATTAATCAGGAAAAATGTTAAGATTCCGACTACCTGATATAATGAAATATAGCGGAAAACTCTCCTTATACTAATCTTGGAAATAGTATCCTACCCCCCATTTTGTATGAATATAAAGCGGCTCACCCGGATTCTTTTCGATCTTTTCACGAAGCCTTCGGATATGTACGTCCACTGTACGAACATCCCCCGGATAATCATACCCCCATACAATATTGAGCAGATTCTCTCTGCTGTAAACTTTGTTAGGATGGAAAGAAAGAAGTTCTAACAAATCATATTCTTTGGCGGTAAGTTTCACTTCACTTCCCTCAACAAATACTCTTCTGCTGTCGCAATCTATCTTCAATCCATTCTTCTCAAATACTTTCTTCTTCTCATCTTCTGTTACTCTCTTGGAGCTTCTGCGCATGATGGCCTTAATTCTGGCCTTTACTTCAAGAATATTAAATGGTTTTGTAATATAATCATCTGCTCCATACTCCAGACCGAGAATCTTGTCCATGTCATCACCTTTTGCTGTCAGCATGATAATTGGCATATTAGAAAATTCCCGAATCCTCTGGCAGACTTCAAACCCATCCATCTTCGGAAGCATCACATCAAGAAGAACAATATCGTACTCTGTCTTCTTAGCCATCTCAAGGGCTTCTTCCCCATCATAGGCGCAGTCAACTTCCATATCATCCTGTACAAGAGAAAATTTAATTCCCTTTACAATCAGACGCTCATCATCGACAACCAGCACTTTTTTTCCCATAACACACCTCAGTTAACTGTAATTAAATCTTTTATTCGATTAAAAATGCCATCTCCTATTCCAGCGACATCTTTAATTTCCTCTATGGAAGTAAAGGTTCCCTTTTCTTCCCGGCGGGCAATAATCGCATCTGCTCTTGATTCTCCAATCCCCGGCAGGGTTACCAGATCCTCTTTCGATGCTCTATTAATGTTCACCGTATCTTTTCTTTGGGAAGCTGACAAATCTTTTTGTGAAGATTGCTCTTCATTAAGCGCTTCCTTCGCCTCATCTTTTGACGGAACATAAATCTGCATTCCATCCTGAAGAACTTCCGCCAAATTCCATGCTGTCTGATTCGCTTTCTCCGAAAAACCTCCGGCGGCATTGATCGCCTCCTGCGTTCTCGCACCAAAATGTAACGAATATACTCCCGGCTTCTTCACACATCCACAGACGTGAACATAAATCTCTGTCTCTTTCGTCTGCTCTGTATTCCATTCTGTCTTTCTTTCTGCCCTTACAATAGCTGTAGAATCTATACTTTCTTCCTCTCTTACAGGAACAGAAAAAGAACAGCCTGACAAAATAATCATTACGATTCCAAGTGCTGTGCTAATCAACCTTCTCACTATACTCCGTCTCAAATCAGGAATTCTCCTCCTTACTGAAACAGTTCCGGAATATTTCTTCATATTCCGCAGAAAATGTTGCCTTTGCATATTGTCCATAGTCTTATTAATAATACCGAATATCTAAAAAAAACACAAGAGGATATGACAATTTTCTTTTACTCTCTTGCTTTAAATAGAATGATTCCTGCAAGAAACAGTCCCGTTCCTAATAATTTCATCCAATCAAATCCACTTTTTTCCACTCCAAAGATTCCGAATACTTCAATAAGATATGCCACAATAAGCTGTGCCGCCACAATAAGCATCACTGCTTTTGCCGGTCCTAACGCTGACATCCCTGCAATTACAGTAAATGTAATAAATGCCCCTATAACCCCTCCTAAAAGATAATATTTCGGTTCTACTGTCAAAATTTCTATTGGCGGATTCTTTTTTCTTTCTTTAAAAAACCATATAATAAGACAGACAAGAAAACCCGTACACTGCACAAAAGAATTGGTAAGCCATGTCCCTGTCTGCTTCGTTACTTCTGTGTTAAAAACTCCCTGAATACTCATAAGCGCTCCGGATAGCAGCGCTGCAATAATTCCAAACATAAAAAACCTCCATACTTTTTCCTTTATTTTTATGTACTCACAAAATCAAGCACAGAAAGATTCCCTGAGTACCTTTCTTTTAGTATGGAGATTTTTTACTTTTTTATACGATATTTAATTTTTACTGAATTCCATTCTCTTTCAATGTTTCCGTAAGAATGGCAATCATTTCATCCACATCTTTCTTCTCAATAACCAGCGGCGGAACAAAACGAATAATATTGGCTCCTGCTGAAATAATAACCAGACCCTTTTTCAAAGCAGTAACAATAATATCCCCAACAGGTTTTTCAAATTCAAGTCCCTGCATCAGACCAACACCACGATGTGCTTTAATCTGTGCAAACTGATTATTCACTTCTTCAAGCTTTTCATATAAATAGGCTCCCACTTCATTCACGTGAGATACGATATCCCTTTCTTCAAACTGACGGAATACTTCACACACCGCTGCTGTTGCAAATGGATTTCCACCGTAAGTTGTTCCATGATCTCCTGGCACTAAGGCATGAGAAGCTTTCTCATTTGTTACAAAAGCTCCTACCGGAACACCACAGCCAAGTGCTTTGGCAAGTGCCATAACATCCGGTTTCACTCCATAAAGATCATGAGCATACAAAGAACCGCATCTTCCCATACCACACTGTACTTCATCAAATATAAGCAGGATATCTTTCTCATCGCAAAGTTTTCTAAGTCCTTCTAAAAACTCTTTCTTTGCTGGATAAATTCCGCCTTCACCCTGAACAACCTCACAGATAATACCGCATGTCTTATCAGTAATCTTAGACTTTACATCATCAAGATCGTTAAAATCTGCAAATACTGCACGCATTTCTACCGGTACAAAACCATCCTGATAATGTGCATTGCCTGTTACAGATAATGCTCCCTGACTTCTTCCATGAAAAGAATGATTCATAGCAATAAATTCATAGTCTTTGGAAGGATCTTTTAAATAAGCATACTTTCTTGCCACTTTTAAAGCACCCTCAATCGCTTCTGTACCGCTGTTTGTAAAGAATACTTTAGACATTTTTGAAGTCTTAACGATTTTCTCTGCGGCATCGATCGCCGGTTGATTATAATAAAGATTAGAAGTATGTAAGATCTTGTCAATTTGTTCTTTTAATGCATCATTGTATGTTTTATTATTATATCCTAATGCAAATACTGCAATACCTGCTGCAAAATCAAGATATCTCTTTCCATCCATATCATAAAGACAAACACCGTCTCCTTTTTCAAATACAACCGGATATCGATTATATGTTTTTAAAATATAATCTTCTCCCTTTTGCATATATTCCTGCATCTTTGTCATACTGTTCACTCCTCACTTAATTTAACCACTGTAAAGTATTTATATAATTGTTTGAAGTTCTGTTTTTTATTCTATAATGTACTCTCGGAATCGTTTTGTGCTTGATTTAGACTCCGAGAGTACATCTTATATTAAAAAAGAGGCTCTTTTAAAATAGCAGTACCAATACCCTTTTCTGTAAAGAACTCCAAAAGAAGGCAATGTGCCACGCGGCCATCTAAGATATGTACTCTTGAAACGCCCTGTTCAATCGCATCAATACAGTTATTGAGTTTTGGAAGCATCCCTCCCCCAACTACACCATTCTCAATAAATTCTTTTGCAGATTTAATATCCATCTCAGAAATTAATGTCTTTTTATTCGTTGGATCAATAAAGACCCCTTCAATATCTGTAAGAAATACTAACTTTTCTGCATTCATCGCTTTTGCTACACCACAGGCAGCATCATCTGCGTTGATATTGTACGCATTAAATTCATCATCAAGACCAATTGGTGCAATTACAGGAATAAAATCATTATCCATTAATGTATTTAAAAGATCTGTATTTACTGTAGAAACTTCACCTACAAATCCGATATCCTTTCCATCTGGCATCTTCTTGTTAACACGAATCATATTTCCGTCTTTACCACAAAGACCTACCGCATTGACACCCATCTTCTGCATCAGACCAACAAGTTCTTTATTTACTTTATTAAGAACCATCTCCGCAACATTCATGGTATCTTTATCTGTCACACGAAGACCATTATAAAATTCTGGTTCTTTTCCACTGAGTTTTACCCACTTACTGATTTCTTTTCCACCACCATGAACAATGATCGGACGCATACCAACTAACTTAAGCAAAGCAACATCTTTAATTACGTTCATTTTTAACTGATCATCAAGCATGGCACTTCCACCATACTTTACAATAATTGTTGCTCCATTAAAACGACGGATATAAGGTAACGCTTCAATCAGCGTATTCGCTTTTGTCATAATTTCATCTACATTGTTGTTGATTTCCATTTCTGTCATATCTCTATCTCCTCTTTATGAACGGTAGTCTGCATTAATTTTTACATATTCGTAAGTAAGGTCGCATCCCCATGCGGTTGCTTTTTCCTCTCCGGCATGAATATCGAGAATCGCCTTCACCGGATCTGCTGAAAGAATCTGTGTTGCCTTTTCTTCACTGTAATCCGTTGCAATACCATCTTTTACAATAGCAAGGCTTCCTTCTTCACTCTCTAAAACAATATCTACTTTCCCTGGATCAAATGTTACTCCACTGTATCCCATCGCACAGAGAATTCTTCCCCAGTTAGCATCCTTTCCAAATACAGCTGCCTTTGTTAAAGTCGAACATACAACAGCCTTACTGATAATCTTCGCATCCTCCTTTGTTGCAGCCCCATTACAGGTTACTTCAAAAAGACGGTTACATCCTTCGCCATCTCCTGCAATCTGTTTTGCAAGATATTCCATAACGTAAGCGAGTGCTGCCTTAAATTCTTCAGCGTCCTCATTCTCTTCTGTAATTACCGAATTCTCTGCCATACCATTACAAAGTACAAGGCAGGTATCATTCGTTGAAGTATCTCCATCTACGGAAATCATATTGAAGGTATCCTCTACAATCTCACTTAAAAACTGCTGTAAAAGCTTCTGATCAATTGCCGCATCACTTGTAATAAAGGAAAGCATGGTTCCCATATTTGGATGAATCATACCAGCACCTTTACACATACCGCCAAGTGTTACTGTCTTTCCGCCGAGCGTACATTCTACTGCGATTTCTTTCTTGCAGGTATCTGTTGTTAAAATAGCTGTTGCGGCATCCTCTCCAGCTTCCTTTCCATAAGCAAGCTGTGGAACCAGCATCTCAATTCCTTTTTCGACAACATCCATCACCAGCTGTGCTCCAATTACTCCGGTAGAAGCTACCAGCACATGCTCTGGTGCTACGTTAAGAAGTTCTCCTGCCTTCTGTGCTTCTTTCTTACAATTCGCAAGCCCTTCTTCTCCTGTACACGCATTCGCAATTCCACTGTTTACGACAACGGCCTGTGCCTTTCCTTCCTTATATACAACATCTCTATCCCAAAAAACCGGAGCTGCTTTCACAACATTCTTTGTAAATGTTCCTGCACAAACTGCTTCTTTTTCAGAATAAATCATTGCCATATCTTTATTTGTCTTTCCTGCCTTAATCCCGGCACGAAGACCTGCTGCTTTATATCCCTTTGCGGCAGTAACGCCACCTTCTATCACTCTCATAATAACCTCCAGCTTCAGAATATATTTACCTTATATGTTTACCTTGTAAAAATCAAAATAATTGTTTATGGGAATACAGGAGGCATTAAAAGTCCTTCTGTTTCCGGCAGACCAAATAATAAATTCATATTCTGCACAGCCTGTCCGGCTGCACCTTTTACAAGATTATCCATCGCACCCATCATAATGACACGATGTGTTCTCTCATCTAACTTCACATTGACATCTACATAATTACTTCCCTCTACCCAGCGGGTTTCCGGACATACACCTGCATTTAAGAAACGTACAAACTGTTCATCTTTATATGCATCTTCATAAATCTTACGAAGCTCTTCTTCCGTAACATCCTTAACCAGATTTGCATAAGCTGTTACTAAAATACCTCTGTTCATCGGAACAAGATGTGGCGTAAAGTTAATAACCGCTTCCTGTCCGGATGCATAAGATAACTGCTCCTCAATCTCCGGTGTATGACGATGTGTTGCTACACCATACGCCTTAATACTCTCATTAACCTCACAGTAAAGATTCGCAACCTTAGCTCCTCTTCCAGCTCCAGATGTTCCAGACTTTGCATCTACGATCACTGACTTCATATCAATAAGCCCTGCCTTAGCTAACGGATAAATAGAAAGGAAAGAACAGGTCGGATAACATCCTGGATTTGCGATCAATCTGGCATTCTTAATCTTATCTCTGTTCACTTCACAAAGCCCATAAACAGCTTCTTCAATAAACTGTGGACTCTGATGTTTGATTCCATACCACTTCTCATATGTGTCTACATCTTTAATACGGAAATCAGCGCTCAGATCAATAATCTTTACCTTAGATAATACATTCTCACTTACTAAAGAAGAACAAAGCCCCTGCGGAGTAGCCGTAAATACAACATCAACCTCCTCACAAAGCTGCTCTAAATCTTCTCCTTTACAAATATCCGGCACCAGCTGGAACATATTCTGAAATACACTCGCATATGCCTGATCTATATAACTTCTAGAACCATACCACTTAATCTCTACATCTTTATGTCCAAGTAAAATGCGGACAAGCTCCTGTCCTGCATATCCTGTCGAACCAATAATACCAGCTCTTATCATTCTTTATCATCCTTTCTCTTTAATGTACTCTCAGAGTCTTTCTTTCACTTGATTTTGTGAGTACATTTTATTCTTAGCATCCTTATCATTCTTTTTACTCTTTGTAGTCATCTTTTATATCAGATGTGAGATGATGCGCATCTCGCAGCAAGAATGCCAAGACATTCTTGAATATACATAATCTATATATGAAAACCGCAAATCAATTTCAGTTTTCTATTATCCCACAAAGTTTTCCAAAAAACAAGAGGCATCATTTTTGCATGTTTATTTGCATATTTATTCGAAATTATTCATAATTATACAGCTAAAAAGCGATTTATGCAAGTATTAATTAATTTTTATTAATAATATGCAAAAAAAGCTCTTGCATTTTCCTTTATAATGACGTATAGTATATAAGACAATTTAATCATCTGATGAAAAATTTAGGAGGATATATAGAATGAGTAAAGAAAAAGTAGTTTTAGCCTATTCCGGTGGTCTTGATACTACCGCAATTATCCCTTGGTTAAAAGAAACATATAATTATGATGTAATCTGCTGCTGTGTTGACTGTGGACAGGGCGAAGAACTTGACGGATTAGAAGAACGTGCTCTCTACTCCGGTGCTTCTAAGTTATATATAGAAGATATTACAGACGATTTCTGCGAAAACTACATTATGCCATGCGTACAGGCAGATGCAGTATATGAGAACAAATACCTTCTCGGTACTTCTATGGCACGTCCTGGAATTGCAGCGAAATTAGTTGAGATTGCACGTAAAGAGAATGCCGTTGCAATCTGTCATGGTGCTACCGGTAAAGGTAATGACCAGATTCGTTTTGAACTTGGTATCAAAGCTTTAGCTCCTGATTTAAAGATCATCGCTCCATGGCGTGATGACAAGTGGCAGATGGATTCTCGTGATGCAGAGATTGAATACTGTAAGGCACATGACATTCACCTTCCATTCTCTGTAGATAACAGCTACAGCCGCGACCGTAACTTATGGCATATCAGCCACGAAGGCCTTGAACTTGAAGACCCTGCCTGCGAACCAAACTATGATCACTTATTAGTATTAGGCGTTTCTCCAGAAAAAGCTCCTGATGAACCAGAATATCTTACAATGACTTTTGAAGCCGGCGTTCCTAAAACAATCAATGGCGAAGAAATGAAAGTTGCTGATATCATTCGTAAGTTAAACGAATTAGGTGGAAAGCATGGTATCGGTATCGTTGATATCGTAGAGAACCGCGTTGTTGGTATGAAGTCACGTGGTGTTTATGAAACTCCAGGCGGAACAATCCTTATGGAAGCACACAGACAGTTAGAAGAACTCGTACTTGACCGAGACACTATGGCAGTAAAGAAAGATATGGGTAATAAGCTTGCTCAGGTTGTATACGAAGGAAAATGGTTCACACCACTTCGTGAGGCAATCCAGGCATTCGTAGAATCCACACAGAAATATGTAACTGGTGAAGTTAAATTCAAGCTTTATAAAGGTAACATCATCAAAGCCGGAACAACTTCTCCATACAGCCTTTACAGCGAAACACTTGCATCCTTTACAACAGGCGATCAGTACGATCACCACGATGCTGAAGGATTCATCACATTATTCGGACTTCCATTAAAAGTTCGTGCAATGAGAATGCAGGAATTAGAGAAGAACCATAGTAAATAATTCTGAGTTGCTGCAGGCAGGGTAGACGCTCCCTAAAAGAAATAATAACCTATATTTGTGACTCTATCACTGTGGGTTGAATGTTCGCTTATAGGCTCACATTCAATCCTCGCTCTAAGGCCACAAATATAGGTTATTATTTCTTTTGGGGAGCTGTCTTTGGCTGTAACTGCAGAAACAAAATCAGAATTAATGTTGGAGGATTTGAGGATTCGCCAGCAGGTTGTGGCTTTCCGAAAAATTAAAGTTCTGAAGCCTGCCGCTTAAATTATTGATAGAAAGCATTTTAATAAAGCATATTTGTGGCCTAGGGGCAAAGGTTGAATACAAACAGTTAAGCGAACATTCAACCTGCAGCGACTAAAGTCACAAATATGCTTTATTTATCTTTAGGAGTTCGTCTGTCTTGCAACCTCACAAGTTATTTTTCTCGATGTAGATATCTATATATTTCATCGCATCTCTTCCATGATCAGCTGTTAAAAATTCCATTCCCTGTGAGCGAACATATTTATAGAACTTAATTAAAAGCTCTTCATTGATCGTAATGTTATTCAGCCCATAACACATCACTACATCTAACTCTTTTTTCTCTATCGCTTCCATGATACGGCGAAAGCCTGGTCTGTCTGTATTTTCTGAATCATATTGTCCAAAATCTGTATAATGAAGGAACTCACAATTCTCTTTTCCATAGATTTCTTCCGCTACTTCATGGCATTTTTCATAGGATTCTACCATCTCTTGAATAAAATGTCTGTAACATAGTTTGCAGGCCCCTCTATAGTATTGATAATGATAAATACCTATTCTCTTTTTCATTTTCATTCCACCCCGTCCATTTATAATAAAAAAAATAATTATTATTTATTATAAAACAGCAGGTAATCTAATATAGATACAGATTCACACAAAATCTGGGAAATATGTGGAGTGAGATAAAGGAACAGACAAAGCCCAAGAATTATGTTAACAAAAATATTTTATTTCACCAAAACGGTTAATCCATTCGTTTATGATATCATCACTGTTTGCAGCTATCATCCGCATTAATTTTTTTAATATTCTTTCAGGAATCTGTGAATTATTATTAGAAAGAATTACATTCCCAGTGCTGGTAATCCAAATTTTTGTTGCAGTGGATTTAGCTCGCCCTTCAGATATATGGACATGAATAGGTTCTAACGGATCACCTTCATTAGACCAAAAATAAATACTGTATGGTCCAATTCTAAGAAGTTGCGGCATTTAAAACGCCCCCTTCTTGCGAAAACTCTATAATAAGATGAGCATTCTTACGAATCAACTGTTTAAAATAGGATATTTCTGTATCACTATATCCTTCAATATTTTCCCATTTATAGGCTGGCAACCAACATGTTGCATTATGGAATCCACCTACTTCATCTGGAGTTTCAATATACACTTTTACACTACCATCTGCCTTCATCTCAGAATGAGTGATTTCCGTATCATCATTCAGTGTCATAAAAGGATACATCATAAATATCCCTCCCTTCTATCTGTTATATTTATTGTAATATAAGTAATAATACATTGCAACAACTCAAATCTAAATCCTGATTGAACAACATCGCGACGTGATGGCTTAGGAAAGCTATGGCACAACCATGTTGCTCAATCAGGTTTTTTACTATTGTTTTCTTCTTCCCATTCTTTCTTTCTCGTTTTTGATTGTATAACTGCCACGCCAACTACTATAATAAATCCAATGATTATTTCAAGACCTATTGCTATACTTTCCTCAATACTCATACCTTGAAATATATTCATTCTTTCCTTTGATGCTATTGGAAATACCACCCACAAGAATCCTACAGCCGCTTCGATTCCCTGTATCCATTTATTTGAATTACGCAATTTTCTTTCTGGCATTTTTTTATCAAGATAACACATACAGAAAAAAATTACTGCTGCCAAGATCCAGTAAATTATATTTATTCTATTAATAAAAGGCCATTTTTCAGATAATTGAAATGGCAGCATGAGCAATTCCAAGCTCACAAATTCGAGAATATAGATTACTATCTGTACTCCATAAAGCTGTTTTTCATCAAGGGAAGCAAGTAACATTTTTTCTGTTTCTTTTTTATATTCTTTTTCCTGTATTTTTTCTCCCGCAAAGAATTCGCCAATACTTATATTCAATTCTTTGCAAAGAGATTCTATAATTCCTACATCTGGTATAGATCGTCCATTTTCCCACTTTGAAACCGCCCGGTCTGTTACTCCTAATTTTTCTGCCAGTTCTTTTTGTGTCAAATTTAGATTCTTTCGATTTTGTGCTATGAACCTTCCTACTTTTATTGGCTCAACCATATTTTCACGCTCCCGTGACATCCTCCCCCACCTGCCGAGGTTGGTTCTCGTTCGATAACACTACTGTGCTAAGCATATGCGAGCTATCCCCGTGTGTCCCACGGTTTGTATTAGGTTATTATGTTGCGGTCATGCATTTACTAGTCGCATTCCTTCATTTCTGATATTTATCGCCGCATTTATATCTCTGTCATGATGGGTTCCACACTGCGGACAATCCCACTCTCTTATCGCAAGATTTTTCGTTTTTGCATTTTTGTAACCACAAACAGAACAGGTCTGGCTGCTTGCAAAAAATCTGTCCACTCTCACAAGCTTTTTCCCCTGTTCCTCCAGTTTGTATTTCAAAAATGTTGTGAACATTCCCCAGCCGTTATCCGAAACAGATTTCCCAAAATTCAGTGATCGCGACATCGCTTTCATATCCAAATCTTCTATACATACGCAATCATAAGCATTGGTTATCTGTCTTGACTGCTTATGCAGAAAGTCTTTTCGTTGATTGGAAACCTTTTCGTGAAGTTTTGCCACTTTAAGCCTCTGCTTATTGCGATTGTTCGAACCTTTCTGCATTTTAGAAAGCTTACGTTGTTCTCTCGCTAATTTTTTCTCTGCGTTCCTGTAATACCTTGGATAGGCAGGCTCCTTACCGTTGCTGTCACGATATAATTCATGCATGGAAAAATCTAAGCCTAAAAACTTTTGCAGTTCCTTTTCCTGTACTTGGTCTTCATACTCAAAAA